>JAIHAN010000052.1 GCA_020054815.1 Peptococcaceae bacterium
CCTTCTGCCGTCTCCAGCATTTCATTGGCATAGGCTATTAAATCGCCCACGGCCGTAGAATGGGGCAGTTCCAATAAAGGCATACCCAAATAGAGGCGTACACTGTTGTGCCCGGCCAGGCTGCCTGTAGCAATGGCCTCCGTATGGCCCACAAAGAGCCCTGCTTTTTCCCCTGCACAGAGGAGATTTTCCAGTCCTTGTACCTTGAGGGCGTTATTACGGGGAGCCATGGAAAGATAACGGATAGAGTTGCCTTTCCCCCCCGAATAGGGATCATCAAAGCGGGCAAATTCCAAACCGGGTATCCTTCTCAATTTCACAATGGGATAGTATGAAGTCATCAGCTTGGCATAACCGGTATCCAATAAGACAATATTCTCGGCAAATTCTTTGAGAGCATACTGCTGGCACACCTTCAGGTTCAATTTATCCATATTGACATCTTCCGGCGGTACCGGTAAAACCACTACACCGGTTTTATCCAACTGTTCGATAATCTCTTTACTTAGAGATTCCTTGACCAGTTTGCAGGAACCGCTGTAGGCTCCGTAGGAAGCGTCCCCGCGCTCGCCCAGGCGGTCCTCAACTCCGGCTCGCTGGCTGATGCTGACCCGCGGGCCAAATGAAGGACATCTTAGGATACACATGGAACAGCCGTTGCCGTAGCGCAGGCAGTTGCCCATGGGCCCTGTAGAACCTGTGGTTTCGATGAACACATCTCCGTCAATCCAGGTCTCATCAGCCAAAAGAACACTTTTTATCCTGTTCCCTTCGCATTTGACGTCAATGGCCCTTGCTTCAAACCTGATGTTAACCCCCATGTCTTTCAGCAAGTTCCGCACCATTGGCTCGATTTTCGTAACATCGTAGAGGGTCGCATGTTTATGACCGGGGAACTCAATATTCCTGTGTCTTGCCGCCTGATCGGTAAGGTCTATCAGGTCTTCCGCCCCCATGGCTTTAATTTCTTCGGCTGCTGTGAATCGGCCGTTGTTGCGCATGATTCCTCCCACGTTGCCAAGACCCAGGAGTAAATCAGTCCTTTCCAGGAGAGTTACCTCTGCCCCGGCCTTTCTTGCAGTTATGGCCGCTGCACAACCTGCCCAACCCCCACCAATGATGACTATTTTTGCCACTGGCTACTCCCTCCCTCCAAAAATCTCAACTGGACTTATCTGTGTTTTACATGTTTTTATCCTGCTGCCATCATTTAACCTGGTATGGCAGCTGCCGCACACACCTTCACCACAACAAAATTTGGCATCATTGGAGCAGGTGAAATAGACGCCGCTCTTCAGCTCTGCCAGTAACTCACCGATACCTTCGTGCAGTTTATCCGACCCCCCGCTGTAAATAAGATTAATTCCTTTTTCCACAATATACTGCCTGATTAACTCCCGGGTCTCTTCGAGAATGGTTAAGGTTTTACCGTTGAGGACCGGTTTATGGATGACCTGACAGCCCAGCTCCTTAAAATATTCCTCTGTAAAATTAATGCCGGCCCGGCCCTTATCCAGGATAACATCTACACTGTTGCCTGAAAGGATAAGTTTTCTGGCTACCGGCAGGGCGGGAGCCTGGGCGATTCCCCTGGTAACCAGCAATGCTTTTCCGTTGGAGAGACCCTTTAAATACTTAAGCCCCAATAAACCATTCCAATAGGGACCTCTAATGAGTATTTCCGTACCTAATTCCTGCAGACTCTTTGTTTTAACCCCCCTGATCTGGATGGCTATTTCAATAGTCCCTTCTTCTTCATTGGCCCGCATAACAGACATGGGTGTATCAAAGAAGGCCGGGTTTTTTACATCTCTCATAAAGACATAGGCACCTGGTTGATTCAATTCCCGGGCCAAAGTCCTGCTTACCTGGATCTTTAACAGCATGACCGCATCCATAAGCACCTTTTTTTCAAGGATAGTGCATAAGGATGTCCTGCGACCTTCTTTCATGCGATTCCGGTTCCAAACATACTCCTGGTAAATACAAACACCCTTCCAGTTACGACAGTCACAAAAAGCCTTCCCCTGTAGCTGGGAACACATGAGACATTCCTCTATCTCCGCAAGATAACAGGGACAATACTCGGAGCCTGCATCAATACAGTTTAGAATTTGCTGCATTTTTTTACACCCCCCTTTTCCGCTATATTAAATTATTAACCAGCGCCAAAAAGGTTCCAAAGGGACAGCAAAATTTTTCCGCGCCCCGTTTTTAATTCCCAAAACAGAAAAAAGTGCGGTTTTTACCGCACTTTTTTCTCCATCTTAGCCACAATTTTCAGTAGACTATTGTTTCATCTATTCCCCCTATATATTTTGGCAAATCTAATAATGTGGTCAACCAAAAGTCAGGTTTTTCTTTTTCCAGCTGCCCTCGTTCAAAAATACTATATTCAACAACACCGCAGCGGACACCTGCACCATGGGCCGAACGGACGTCATAGGGACTGTCTCCAACCATAAGGACTTGGGACGGGTCCAGGGCCAAATATTCGAGGGCCTTTTGGACAGGTCCCGGATCAGGCTTATGCTTAGCTGTATCTTCAAAACCCACTAAGACATCGATATGCTCCAGCAGATTTAACAGGGCTAGACCTTTTTGCGCTGTATCCCGCATTTTCGAAGTAACCACTGCAATTAGTAAGCCCCTGGACTTCAATAGTTGTAAAGCTTCCCGGACCCCGGGGAAACTTTTGGTCAAAGTATCGTGCCGGGCTAGGTTATACTCCCGGTAGCATTTCACCAGCTGTGGTAACTGTTCCGCACTGCAATATCTGCCTAAAGTAATCATCAAGGGTTCACCAAAATACCCAATAATTTCCTCCCGGGAAACCTCCAGCCTCAGTTGACTTTTTAATGTATACTGATACGAACTTATGATCAACTCATTGGTATCTATCAAAGTTCCATCCAGATCAAACAAGATCCCTTTAACCATTTATTTCCTCCTCTTCATCGAGAAGATTAATTACAAAACAAGATTAAAGACGCCTGAGGCGTCTTTAATCTTGTCTACTAACTAAGTATCATTTTAGCTTCGGCTAAGGCCTTCCTTATTCTTTCCACTTCGGCTTCAGGTAAAGGTAAGAAGGGTTTCTTGGGTACCCCCACATCGATACCCACCATAGGCAGGGCGGCATGATAGAAGGGCACAGGGATACCTTCGCCTGTAACTGTCCGCAGCATGTTGGCCTTTTTCTGGAGCGCTACAGCCTTTGCAAAATTACCGGCTACGCACTCTTGATAAATCTCTTTAATAAAGCGGGGGAAAGCGTTAGACAGTCCGGAAACACAACCGTGGGCTCCACCTACAACGGCGGGAACCAGGTGGGTCTGGGAACCGATGAGGAACAGGAAGTCGGGCCTGGTTACTTTAGCCATATATTCATAGAACAAGGCAATATCAGCGCTGCTATCCTTAACACCCTGTAATCCTAAGTCGGCCAATTCAGCCAGTAAGTCGCCGGAAATGGAGAAATTACTGTATTTGGGGTTATTGTAAGCTATGACGGGAATTTTTACGGCATTGATCAGAGCTTTGTAGTGTTCAACAATTACACTCTTAATGTGCTTATAGTAGAAAGGTGTAACGGCGGCTACAGCATCGACTCCGTGGGCTTCAGCATGCTTAGCCAGCTCAAGAGTGCTGGCGGTGTCAGGACAGCCTACATGTAGAATTACGGGAACTTTCCCTCTGGCTACTTCCATGGTAACTTCGGCCACTCTTTTTCTTTGCTCCATGGTCATAATGGGACCGGAACCGTAAGAACCACAGACAAACAGGCCGTCAACCTCTTTCATTAGATACTCAATATAAGCACGTAATTTAGCTTCATCTACCTCACCTTCGGGGGTAAAGGGTGTGATCACCGCGGGATAAATACCTGAAAATTTCTTAACATCCATGATAAACTCCTCCTCTTATATTTGTATTTGTATTTTTATTTCATATTATAACATAATCTATGAAATTTTATTACAGGAAGAACAAAAAAGAAGAAATCATTTAACCCTTTTGTCTATTCCTACCTTCTTGGTTTTCTCCAGACATTTAAGGGAAAGATCATACCTGCGTACAGCAACGGCCGCAAATAAAATGTCCACAACATGCAGTTGGGCGATGCGGGCCGCTCCCGTACGAAAGGCCTCATCCTCCGTGGAAGTAAATAGTTTAATATCAGCCAGCTCCGCGATAGGTGTCTTGGCATACTTGGTTATAGCCACAGTAGTGGCCCCTGCATCTTTGGCTAATTTCATCGCATAAAGAATGTCTGCAGTTTTGCCCAGAAGACTGATACCTACAGCCACATCACCTTTCTCCAGTAAAGCAGCCGAGTTGGCCTGCAGGTGCGGATCTACATAGGAAATGGCCGGAATACCGATACGGGCTAAGCGCAGGTGAGCGTCCTGAGCTACCAGACCGGAAAAACCTACGCCGTAAAATTCTACACGCCTGGCCTTACAAATAGCTGTTACTGCCTTTTCCACTTCCTGCAGGTCTAAGATATCACGGGTATCATTAATAGCCTGCAGATTGGAGTGAGCAATTTTCGCGGCAATGGTCTGTAAATCATCGGCAGCCTTAATTTGTTCCGGTATAAACTGGGTAGGAACGACTAAATCCTGGGCCAGAGACATTTTAAATTTCTGATAACCACCGTAGCCAATAGCCTGGCAAAAGCGGACAATAGTAGCCTCGCTTACTTCTGCTTTTGCGGCCAGTTCCGCCACAGAAAGATGGATAACATCCCGGGGATGCTGCAGGACATGATCCGCTACCCGCTGTTCAGCAGGCCGCAGGCTGGAATAAACTTCGCGAATCCGCACCAGGGAACCGCCTAACAGGGTATCATTTTTTTCTTCTCCGCCTTCCAGATAGAACATCTTTTACTCCTTTTCCTAACGATTTACATCTTGCTTGCCCTGAATAAATCTCTGGGCTTCCTCCAGGGTCGGCATGGCTTCCACATTGCCTTTTACTGTGACAGCTAAAGCGCCCACAGCATTGGCTAAGGTTAAGGATTCCTTTAAACTCCAGTTCTTAAGCTGCCCCGCCAGAAATCCAGCAGCAAAGGCGTCACCTGCGCCAAAAGGATCAACTACACGCTTAACAGGGAAACCTGGGGCCACTACTTTTTCCCCACCCTTAAAGCCTACTGCACCTTCAGGACCCAGCTTAATGACAACCGTATCTGCCCCGAAACTGGAGATTATCTTAAAGATCTCCTCATCATTAGTAGTATCAAACAAAATCTGGCATTCGTCAATGCCCGGCAAGACGATGTCTGCTAAAACCATCAGCCTCAACAAAGTCTTTTTAGCTTCATCTTTAGACCAGAGCTTCAAGCGCAGGTTGGGGTCAAAAGAAACCCTAACACCATTCTTCCTGGCTATTTCCATAGCCTTTTCCACAGTCTCACAACAAGACGGGCTTAAAGCCGGTGTTATGCCTGTTACATGCAGGTACTTGGCCTGTTTAATATAAGCTTCATCCAGATCTTCTACGGAGAGGAAACTGGCCGCCGAGCCTTTACGGTAATAAAAGTTTTTACTTTCTCCAACTTCGTTCTGCTGGCGGAAAAAAATTCCCGTAGGATTGTAGGGATCCATTTTAACCTGGGAAACATCCACTCCTTCGCCCCGGAAAAAATTTAGAATAAACTTACCAAATTCGTCATCACCCAGGCGGCTGATCCACCCAGCCGAATGTCCCAGACGAACTACACCTACAGCCACATTTGTTTCAGCACCGCCGCTGTGACGTTCATAAGTTGAAATATAGCGAAGGGGCCCGGTAGTTATACCATCAAAAACTGCCATGGTTTCGCCCAATGTTACTACTTCTGGCATCGTATCACCTCCTCATCCTGGTCTAGATTTCTTCTTCCACTTTTAATGACTTAGCCAATTTGTTTAGTTCATTTCTTACTTCCTCATTGAGAGGGATACCTGCTTTCAACCTTTCTACAGAACACTTATACTCAATTTCACCGGGCATAAAGATTTCCTCTACTCCCGGAGCCTTAGGTGAATCTTTTAGTTCGCTGATGAGCTGGTCCATACGCTTTTTGAAAAACTCTACAGGCATAAAATTATCTACTTTGAAAGCACCCAGAAAAATGCCTTCATTTAACTTAGAAGTAAAATCTTCAGTCATGGATGGAACATGACCACCAAAAAAGGCACCCGTTAAAACTCCTGCCAATATGTCTACCATAAGAGAAAGGCCATAACCTTTGGGACCACCTAAGGGCAGGACTGAACCATGTATGGCTTCATTTGGGTCCTCTGTGGGGTTCCCGTTTTTGTCCAGGGCCCATCCTAAAGGTATCTTTTCTCCTTTTTTCGCTGCCAGAAGGATTTTTCCTCTTGCCACAATACTGGTAGCCATATCAAGAACAACTGGCGGGAAATCACCGGCGGGAACCGCTACAGCAATGGGATTCGTGCCTAAAAGTGGCTTTATTCCTCCCCAGGGAGCCATATGGGCGGAAGCATTAGTTAAGCAAATTCCTATCATATCCTCCCGGACGGCCTGCAAAGCATAATATGCACCAATTCCAATGTGATTGGTGTTATTCACACCAAACAGGGCCTGGCCTTGCGCACGGGCCAGGGCTAAGGCCTCGTTCATGGCTTTAAAACCGATTACCTGGCCTAATCCGTTGTCTCCATCAATTAAAAGGCTGGTAGGAGTAGCTTTTATAACCCTGGGCCGGGGACAAGGATTAACTAAACCCAGCTGTATCCTTTTAATATATATGGGAAGCCTGGAAACACCATGAGAAGCAATGCCTCTCAAATCGGCACTAACAAGGTTATCGGCTACAATCTCAGCATCGGCTTCCGGAACATCTACCTGCCTTAAAAGCGTTATACAAAAACTTTTTAGTTTTTCAGAGCTCAGTTTGCTATCTGCCACTGTATCACATCCCAAAATGTTTTTTAATTTCCCCGGCTGCCATAGCGGCCATAGTCACTTGCGCAGCCTGAGTCATGGCGGCAATATGCGGTGTAAGAATTAAATTGTCTGGGATTTGCTGTTCCTTCAAATAATGGGGAGGTTCCACAGAAAATGTATCCAGAGCGGCTCCTGCAATTACCTTATTTCTTACTAATTCTAAAACAGCAATTTCGTCTACGATACCACCTCTGGCGGTATTAATCAGGACTGCATTTTTTTTCATTAATGACAGCTTGTTCCTGTCCAATAGGCCTTTTGTTTCGGCAGTCAGCGGACAATGGACGGAAACCACATCACTTTGTAAAAGCAAATCAGCAAGGCCCACCTGGGAGACAAAGGGATGGGTAAGCTTTTTAAAGGGTTCGTAAACCACAATCTTCATACCGAATACATGGGCCATTTCCGCCACTTTGGTGCCAATCCTGCCAAATCCTATTAAGCCCAAAGTTTGCCCGCGCAGTTCATCTCCCATAAGCAATTCCCTCTGCCAGAAGCCGGTAGTTGCCAGTTTGTGATGAGCTTCCATGATACGCCGTTTTAATACAAGCATCAGGGCTATGGTAAACTCGGCTACAGCATTGGAATTGGCATCATGGGTGGTAGTCAATTTAATACCTTTGCTTTCCAGATAAGGCAGGTCAAGATCATCCAACCCCACACCATGCCTGGCAATAATCTGTATCTTAGGTCCTAGCTCCAGGAGCTTAGCAGGCAGCTTCCCGATTTTATGAAGAATGGCATCCGCTGTTGGTATTACTTGAGCCAGTTCCTCAAATGAAGGATTTTCCACTACCGTTACCCGGGCAAACTCTTTTAAGATGTCCAATCCCTCGTGGGAGATCTTTCCTGTAACCAGTACATGAATCATCTTTATCCCTCATTTAGGAGTTGGGGGGAATCCCCCCCAACCTTTCAATTTTATTTCTTGGCCAGGCCAGCTTCCTCGATGAGTTTAGTATAGCTTTCATATTCTTTGGCCAAATATTCCTTATATTTTGCACTATCCATATAGATAATGTTGGAAACCTGGTCTTTCATGTAATTGATGTACTTCTCGTTTTCCATGGCTTTTTTCAGGTGGTCATGGAGAACTTTGACTACTTCGGCAGGAGTACCTTTGGGAGCCAGGTATCCCCTTAAGGAAAGGATTACGACGTTATAACCCATTTCATTAAAAGTTGGGACATCGGGGAAGTCTTTAAGTCTTTCAGGTGTCATAGTCCCTAGCATCCTAAATTCTCCGGATTTGATTTGGGCAATAGCCTCATTAGGAGGAATAACAATGGCGTCAACATGGCCACCCAGGAGACTTACGGAAGCACTTGCACCACCGGTAGTGCTGGGCACAATATTAAACTGGACACCGGCTTCCTTTTCCAGCTTGATAACGCCTACATGCCACAAACCACCGGGAGTTCCTGTACCGACATTAAGTTTCTTAGGATTCTTGTTGGCATAATCCAATAATTCTTTAGCAGTTTTATAAGGAGAGTCAGCTTTGACCATCAGGGCAGGTGCATCGAAGTTCACGGCAATAATGGGTTCAAAATCTTGATAAGTCAACTGAGAGTTACCAGTAGCCTTAATAGTGGAAATATTGGAGGTTGAAAGTACGATGTTATAGCCATCAGGTTTGGCGTTAGCCGTTTCCGTATAACCTATCGCCCCGGCACCACCCGTCTTATTGACACATATTATGGGCTGGCCAAAATCTTTTTCCATTATACCTGCCAGCATGCGGGCAACCTGGTCAGTTCCCCCTCCTGCTCCAAAGGGAATTACCATTGTTAACGGTTTTTCCGGATACTTACCTTTTTTACTTTGTTCCGTTTTGTTATTTGCATTACAACCTACTATAACCAGACTGAGCATCAATAAAGCCGAAATTAATACAACCCACATTTTTTTGACCTTTGGCATATTCTTCATTCATTCTCCTCCTCAAAACTTAATTTTTTGCCAAAGTTTACTTGGTTTGCAAAGACCTATTCCTCTGTCACCACCTCCTGTGATCTCGCCTGCCACCTTTTTTTCAGTTTTGGCCAGAGGAGCATAGCGATGGTGATTACCCAAAAGAAAGCAGCTATAGGTCTAAGGAAAAGTACTGAAACTTGTCCCTGGGCCATAATTAACGCATTACGCAGATTGGTTTCGGCCATGGGGCCAAGAACAATACCTAAAACCATGGGTGCCATTGGAACATCTAAATTATCTAAGCTATAGCCAATAATACCGAAGAGTATCATTACACCAATATCAAAATAGTTGTTGGAGACAGCGTAAGATCCCACAATGCAGAGAAGCAGTATTAAGGGGATAAGTATGTTGTTAGGCAGACTAATGGCGCGGGCAAAAAGTCTGGCCCCGGCTAAGCCAACAATCAGCATGAAAATGTTAGCTAATGCTGTACCCAGATAAACAGCGTAAATTATTTCCGGGTTATTCTTAAATAACATCGGACCTGGTTGGAGACTATGGATCATAAAAGCGCCAATTAAGATAGCCGTGATAGCATCCCCCGGGACACCCAGGGTTAAGAGCGGCATTAGGGCCCCACCCACAGTAGCATTATTGGCTGCTTCCGGTGCTGCTACCCCTTCCGGAATTCCTTCTCCGAATTTTTCGGGGTGCTGGGAAGTTTGCTTGGCATCATTATAAGCCGCAAAAGAGGCGATGGTCCCTCCTGCGCCCGGTAAAGCACCAATAAAGGTTCCGATGAGTGAGGAACGCACAATAACTTTGGATAATCTTTTTAGAAGACTGAAGCTGGGTACCACATTTTTTATTTCTTGCCTTACCTCTACGTGATTTTCTACATTCCGCAATTGCTGGAGAATTTCAGAAAGACCGAAAAGTCCTATCATTAAAGGAACAAAATTAAGGCCTGTCTGTAAATTCATTTCATTAAAGGTAAACCGCTGGATGCCGGTTATGGGGTCCATCCCTATTGCGGAAAGGAGAATACCTAAAGCTGCGGCAATAAGTCCTTTTAACAAGGACTTGCCAGAAACGTTGGCAATGATACTGAGTCCAAATATAGCCAGGGCAAAATATTCAGGTGCACTGAATTTTAAAGCAAAACGGGAAATAATTGGCGCTCCTAAAACCAGGAAAACTACACTAATCATCCCCCCCAGGAAGGAGGCAGTAGTGGAGATGCCAATGGCTTGTCCTGCCAAACCTTGTTTGGCCATGGGGTAACCATCCCTGGCCGTCATGATAGCCGAGGGGGTACCCGGAATGTGTAAAAGGATAGCGGCTATAGAACCACCATATACACCCCCTACATATATACCTAGCAGGACCATAATGGCCTCAATAGCAGACATACCAAAGGTAAATGAAGTTAGTATAGCTACTGCCATTGTCGCGGTTAGTCCGGGAATGGATCCAATGGCTATACCGCCTACCACACCAGCCAGGAGAAGCAGCAGTATTTCAGGATTTATAACCATCTGTATGGCGCTAAGCACAGGGTCCATAAACGATCCTCCTTACAAAAATTTTAGTGGCAGCGGTACTTTTAGACTGACAATGAAAATATAGTAGATCGCCAACATAGCTGCAACAGATATTCCTACAATTTTGAACCAATTATTAAGCCTGAATATTATCATTAGAACCCCTAAGAAAATAACTGTTCCCAACTCGTACCCTATCAAGGGCAAGAAATATCCATAAAGAGCCATGATGATAAGAACCAAACCAATGCGGATGATTCCTGAATCTTTTAAGGAAATAACTATTTTTTCCGTGCTGATCCGGTAAGATCTATAGATTAAAATGCCTGCAGATATCGTTAGAAACAAGGCCAAAAGTTTAGGGACAAATCCTGCATCAACTACTTGCAAGTCATTGGACAGTTCAGGAAATTTTGCGGTTTCATAAAAGGTAACAGCACTGACAATTAAAAGAATTAATGCCAACAAGCGATCCTTGTTCATATTAAACCCCCTTTTCCGTAATATATTTTCATAAAATCGCTGTTTTTGTGTAGCAATTTTTCATATTGGTAGTATTTCGCTATTATTTTAAAAATTCCTCCCTTAAATATAAGATTTTTTTAATAAAAAAATAATAATTACTTAAAAATTGTGCTCATATTATGAAAATATAGGTTTACTCCATAAAAAACGGCCTCCTTAGCCCGAGGACTAAGAAAGCCGTCTGCATAAATTCAATTCAGTTTTAGCACCAAAAATCACTAATCCAGCTGAAAATCTTTAGTATAAAAGCTACAATCCCCGCACCTATCATAGGGCCAACAGGAAGGCCGTGAAAAAATGCCACACCAATGAGACTTCCTACAACAATACCAGTACTCATTTCTGGGTTTACAGAAAGCAGGGATACACCGGAAGCGGCAAGGACAGCTACAGAAATTCCCGCAAGAATAACGATAAGGCCTACGGGAGTTACCATGGCATGAAAGATTTCTTTCACCCCAATTTTCCCAACAGCAATGGGAATCAGTACCCAGATAGACAGAAGAATAATACCCCCGGTAAGGGTATACTTTTCAAGCAGAGGAAAGAACTTGTCCACCCTTAGAAGGGTGATAAAAATTACAAAGGTTGTGGCGATAGCCACGCTGTAATTTTTACCGAGGATAGATAATAAAAGAATTATTGTAAGTAAGAATTCAGGGGACAATTTAATCCCACCTCCTTAACCTCACCCGTCGTATATTCTTTATATTTCGATCATTCCCTGGTGTAATAGGCAATACCCAGGGTGCCGGGACCGGCGTGGATGCCGATGACAGGGCCGATGGGATGAGTGGGTACTTTAATGCCCAGGCCAGCCTCCAGCTCGGCAGCGATTTCCCGTACCTGATCCTCACAATTGATATGGTGCACCGTAACCTCACCGATGCCTCTTTGCTTGACATCTTCCCAGAAAAGCTCCAGGATCCTTTTCCAGGCTTTTTCCATAGTCCGGACTTTATCTAAGACAGTTACCCTGCCGTCAACTAAGGTTAAGATAGGCTTAATCTGCAAAAGTGTGCCGATGAGGGCAGAAGCCTCGCCGATACGGCCCCCCTTGCGCAGGTATTCCAGAGTTTTGGGCACAAAGAGGAGGCGGCTTTTTTTGTTTACTTCCCGGGCCGCGTCAGCTGCCTCCTGCCACCCAGCCCCCCTCGCCGCCGCCCGGGCGGCAGCCAGTACGGCATATCCCATCTGCATCGTAGTAACTTTTGAATCAATGATTTCGATAACCGCTTCCGGGTATTCGTCCAGGACCATGGTTTTGGCGGCAAGGGCAGCGTTATATATTCCGCTGAGAACAGAGGAAATAAAGATACCTACCACATCATGCCCTTCTCCCACTATACGCCGGAAAGCCTCCTTTAGGTTATGGGGCGAAGGCTGGGAAGAAGTGGGCACTTTTTCACTTTTATCCATCATGGCATAGAACTTTTCATTGGATATTTCATTTTCAGGAAAGGATATATCAGAAAAATTAACTGTTAAGGGAACCACCGTTATATCATACTCTTCCAGCAGCTCCTTTTTTAAGTAGGCTGTACTATCTGTAACAATCCTTACGCCCACGGTTTTACCCCCCCGTCTGACTAATCTCAAATTACATCTATCTTACCGCTTAATTGGCTTTTTGTCATCTTACCGGAAATTTTCTTTACCATAAAATCACCTAACTTCTAGAACACAAGTTCGATAAATATTTTTAATGCAAGGGCTGTTGATATTTAATATGTAAATTAGTAAGAATCTACTTAACTTTGTCGAAGTAATTATGTAAAGATAGAGAGTGTACCGGTTTGTTCTTTTTTGAACAAACTCACCATGCACTATATTTTATTTATTTTGAAGAGGAGGTATATACCTTGTTACTGCTGGCCTTTATTTACCTATCACTGTTTTCTTTCATCGGTATCTCCTTGTATAGAGCCCTCCAGTTCGCAAGTCTCCCCATGCACAGCCGTCTGGAGCTCTATCCTGTCCCTAAAGAAAAAGGAAGAGGGGAGTACGGCGGCTCCTACTACGAGGAAATGAACTGGTGGACAAAAAAGCGAGAAATCTCCCTGGTAGGGGAACTGAAAGAAATGTTAGAAGAAATGCTCTTTATAAAAAGACTTTTTGAAAACCAGCGCCCCTTCTGGTGGATTTCCTACGCCCTGCACCTGGGCATTTATTTCCTGGGTCTGTGGACAGTACTGCTTTTTGTAGGGGCCATAACCGAAATCGCCGGATTACCTGTGGTTACGCCAAAGGGAGTTAATCCCCACTGGTGGACCACGCTCCTGTATTATGGAACGATCCTGGCAGGCGGTGCCGGTGCGGCGTTAGCCGCCTTCGGCTCCGGGGCCTTATTCTTAAGAAGGCTTTTTAATCATACGTTAAAGAAATACACCACCCCCCAGGAATATTTTAATTTACTTTTTATCTTTGCCGTGCTGGCAACCGGATTGATGGTATGGTCTGCTGATTTAGGCTTCAATTACGGCAGAGCAATTTTTAAAGGGCTGCTAACTTTTACCCCTATTGAGGCTGACGGCCTCTTAACACTGCACATCTTCCTTTTAGGTCTCCTTTTAATCTACATCCCGCAAAGCAAAATGGGTCATTACGTAGCCAAATATTTTACTTACCATAAGATCCTCTGGGATAATGATCCTAACTTACCGGGAAGCGAAGTGGAAAAGAAAGTTAAAGAGGCTTTAAGCTACAAACCCAAAAAGACCTGGTCTGCTCCTCATTACCAGCAGGGTCAGAGCAAATCTCAGGGAATGTAAGACTAAGGAAGAGGAGGAGTGAACATTATGATCAAGCACAAGGATTTACGACCTAAGGATTTCGGGAAACATCCTGATGGGCAGTTAACGAAAATAGAAGAATTAATGGAATTACCTCAACCCTATAATAAACCCGGTATGGAACCGGCTTTCAGTGAACCTAAAGATGCCTGGAAAGAGAAGTACTGTGCATCCTTAGACGGTTTTATCGGCCTCGATACCCTGACCAGACCCAAGACAGAAGAAGAAGAGGAAGAACTGGTGCATAAATTTTTAAGCGGCCTGGAGAAGATTTTCTCCGACGAAACCAACCGCAATTTCCTCCAGCCCTTTCTCCTATCCTTTGAATACTGCGCCAAGTGCAATACCTGCTCCGAAGCCTGCCATGTTTTTCAAGCCAGCGGCCGCCATGAACTTTACAGGCCTATTTTCCGTTCGGAAGTCTTGAGGAAAATTGCCAAACGGTACTTTACCAACAGCGGCAAGCTTTTTGGCAGCCTGGTAGGCGCCGATCTGGAAGTAGACTGGGAAACTATTGCCCGCTTAGGAGAACTTGCTTACCGCTGCAACCTTTGCCGCCGCTGTGCCCAGACCTGTCCTTTAGGCCTGGATAACGGCATGTTAACCAGGGAAATCCGCAAGATTTTCAGCCAGGAGATGGGGATTGCCCCTATTCCCCTCCATGAGAAAGGGACCATGCTGCAATTAAAAACCGGTTCATCTACTGGCATTACCAAACCGGCTTTCCTGGACATCATTGAATTCCTGGAAGAAGATATTGAAGAAAAGACCGGGAAGAAAATTAAAATTCCCATTGATAAAAAAGGCGCCGATATCCTCTTAACCCATAATGCCGGCGAATACGTGGCCTGGCCGGAAAACCCGGCGGCCTTCGCCATCATCTTTGAGGAAGCCGGGCTGGACTGGACCCTGAGCAGTGATCTGATAGGCTATGACAATGTGAATTACGGCATCTGGTATGATGATGCCCAGGCCAGGAAAGTAGCCCTGGCCCAGTTTAAAGCTGCCAAAGATCTAGGCGTCAAGAGAATTGTTATCGGTGAGTGCGGCCATGCCCATAAGGCTGCTGCCGTCAGTGCCGACAGGATGACCTACGGTGCAGACAAAGTTCCCGTGGAAAGCTGCCTGCCCATTCTCCTCGATATCGTTAAAAACAAGCGTATTAAACTGGATCCCAGTAAGAATAATTTTCCCGTAACACTCCATGACCCCTGTAACGTGGTCAGACAAATGGGTGTTGTACAACCGCAAAGAGAAGTCCTCAAATTAATCTGTCCCCAGTTCAGGGAAATGACCCCTCACGGTGTCCACAATTACTGCTGCGGCGGCGGCAGCGGCTTTGCCATCATGCAGTCCATGAATTTCCCCGAGTTCCGCAATAAAGTCAGCGCCCGCATGAAGTTTAAGCAGATTCTCGACGCCTTCCAGGATACCATTGAAGACACAAGCATTCCCAAGTATGTCTGTGCACCGTGTTCCAACTGTAAAGGCACCATCCGTGACATGCTGGAGTTTTACAAAGCTACCGCCAAATTCAATGTCCATTACGGCGGTTTGGTGGAATTGATGGTTAATGCCATGGTGGATTTAGAGAAGCCCTTCCTGGAGTTTCTCTTAGAAGAGTAAGGAAAAAGAGAAGGACCCTTGGCCTTTTGGCAGGGTCCATCTCTTTTGTTTAATGCCTCATATGCTATACTATATTTATTATTGAAATACTTTCACCTTTCACCGCCGGTTATGACATGATACAAAAACGCAGGCTTTATGAGCGCCACGGCGTTCGTGAATATTGGCTGGTAGACCCTACGAATCGAACTGTCATGGTATATGCTCTGAAAGAGAAGAACAAATATGGTGAACCGGAAATCTATGGCTCAGAAGATGAGATTAAAGTTCATCTTTTCGACGACCTGGTGCTTAACATGAAAGAGGTTTTCGGACCTGCTAGCAAGGAGCCTTGAGGGCTCCTTTTTTTGTACACATATTGTTTATTGGGACATCGGTAGTCGAAAGCGGCATAGCCGCGTTTATCTCTCTTCTCTGAAGTAGGGCAGGCCCAGGGACTTGGGCGGCGCATTCTCCCGGGACTTTTTCATGGATACTGCCACCAGAACAAGGATGGTCACGAGATAAGGAAGCATATCAATGAGATACTGGGAAATATGGAAGCTGGAACCCTGGATTCGAAAGCCGATAATATCCAGTCCGCCGAAAAGATAGGACCCGAGGATGGCTTTATAAGGATTCCAGGAAGCAAAAATAACCAGGGCTACGGCAATCCAGCCCCGGCCTGCGGTAACGTAATCCTGCCAGGCAGGAACATAGACCAGGGAAAGATAGGCTCCGCCCAGACCGCAGAGGGCACCGCCCAGGAGGACATGAACATATTTGTATAAAGTAATGTTAATACTGGCGGCATCGGCAGCGCCGGGATTTTCACCCACGGCCCGCAAGTTGAGGCCTATACGGGTCCTGTATAAATAGATGCCCATCAGGATTGCGGTAAGATAACCCAGGTATACAAAAGGATCCTGGTGAAAGAAAATGGGCCCGATAACGGGTATATCCCCTAAACCCGGCACAGCATAGGGCTTAAAAAAGGCTTTAATAGAATCTGGGGCAATTTCTCCCACCAATTTTTTGCCCATAAAACCGGAAAAGCCGGTGCCAAAAATGGTTAACGACAATCCAGAAACAACCTGGTTAGCTCTCAGAGTAATGGTGAGCAGGGCAAAAATCAAAGCCCCCGCCGCCCCGGCCAGCATGGCCGCCCCCATGGCCAGGAGGGAATTGGCGGTAGAAAGGCCTACCTGAAACCCCATGACGGCTCCCATCAGCATCATACCTTCCACACCCAGGTTCAGATTGCCCGCCTTTTCCGTAAGAATCTCTCCTAAAGTGGCAAAAAGCAAGGGGGTACCCGCCACTACTGCTGCGGCAAGAAAGGATATCACTGTATCCATCAGGCGCCAACCTCCTTTCCGGCAGTCCTGGTGAAGGGGTTTTTGAAGACAATTTTATAGCGTACAAAAAACTCGCTGCCCAGGACAAAAAAGAGAATCATGCCCTGGAGAAGCTGAGCGGCAGCCTGGGGGATGCCAAAGGCTGTCTGGATAAAGGAACCTCCCTGGAGAAGGGCGGCAAACAAGACGGAGACCAGGAGAATGACCGGAGCCTTTAAGAAAGCAAGCCAGGTGGTAATGATGGCCGTATACCCCACACCCCCTGAAACTTCTACCGATAAGGTATTGCTGACGGCAGAGGCCTGGATCATCCCGGTGAGGCCGCAGAG
>JAIHAN010000053.1 GCA_020054815.1 Peptococcaceae bacterium
TGCTTACGAGGTGCTGGACGGCCCTGTTGGCAGAGAAATACTGGATTTAATGAAGGCAAAGACTGGTATTAGAGGCCTGGTATGGGGAGAAAACGGCTTCAGACATTATACTAACAGTGTAAGAACCATCCGGAAACCTCAGGATATGCAAGGTTTAAAAATTAGGACAATGGAGAACCCCGCACATATGGCTATTGTTAAGGCATTAGGTGCCAGCCCTACACCAATGGCCTTTAACGAGGTATATACAGGATTACAACAAAAGACAATTGACGGACAGGAAAATCCAATATCCCTGATCGTTTCAATGAGATTCTATGAGGCACAAAAATATTTGACTTTAGACGGGCATGTATACAATCCTTATATTTTAATGATTAACGACAAGTTTTACAACAGCCTTAGTGAAGATATCAGGAAAGTCATTGACGAAGGGGCCCTTGTCTGGCAGAAAGTGGAGAGAGAGGAAAATAACAAGCAAATTAAGGCTGGTTTAGAAAAACTGAAAGCTGCGGGCATGGAAATAACAGAACTTTCGCCGGAAGAACTTCAGGCATTTAGAGATGCAACCAAATCAGTATATGACACAATAGGTAAAAAAGAAGTGGGAGAGGAATTATTGAATAAGGTTCTTAAAGCTGTGCAAGAAGCTGAAAGCAAGAAGTAAGACTATAAGAGCAACTGGTTTCATAAAATCCACATGTGCTGATTTTATAAAAAGCCAGTTGCTTTTTAATCAACATAATTAGGAGGATGAGAAATGGGATTTCTAAAAAAGCTAGATAAGATCTTGACCTTTATTGAAGACCATCTCATTGCCATCTTGTTAATCATTATGACAGTAATTACATTTTGGGGAGTAATAGCCCGTTTTGTTTTGAGAGATTCATCCTCTTGGGCTGAAGAAGCTGCAAGATATTTGAGTATTTGGGCTGCCTTTATAGGTGCAAGTCTTGGCGTTAAAAAGGGTGCGCATATCGGAGTTGAAGCGTTCGTTATGATTTTACCGAAAAAGGTACAACAGTATATTTCCATCATTACTACCGTTTTCTGTATTATTTTTTGTTGTGCTGTTAGTTACATTGGTTATGATTACACATTGAAGTTACTAAAAACGGGGCAGCTCTCTCCTGCCATGCGTATGCCTATAGTCTGGGCCTATGCCGCAGTACCGGTTGGATGTCTTTTAATGACTATACGGTATTTCATGCTTCTAATTGAGCAGATTTTCAATTTAAAGGCGGTAGAAGATACCGAAAGTGATAAAAATCAAGTAATAGCGGATAACGCCATTGCGGGAGGTGAAACTATTAATGGGTAACATACTTTTAGTATCTTTTGCAACATTAGTTGTTTTGAATGTACCTTTAGCCGTCGGTTTAGGGTTGTCCTCACTGCTAGCGCTAGCAATAACGCAAAAAGTACCTTTATTCTTAATCGCACAAAGGATGTTTACAGGCCTGGATTCTTTTCCCCTTTTGGCTATACCACTTTTTATGATAGCGGGCCGGTTAATGGAACGGGGTGGAATTTCAAGGCGTTTGATTAATCTGGCCACCAATATGGTAGGGTCTGTGGCCGGTGGATTGGCGCTAGTCTCCATACTTGCTTGTATGTTTTTTGCTGCTATTTCGGGGTCAGCTCCAGCGACTGTTGTTGCTATAGGCGCAATCATGGTACCGGCTATGATTAAAGCAGGTTATGACAAGGACTTTGCGGTAGCTTTAATGGCTGCTGCCGGAACCATTGGCGTTATAATCCCTCCCAGTATACCTTTTGTTACTTATGGACTTTCCATGAATGCATCCATAGGACACTTATTCATGGCGGGTGTAATCCCGGGTTTTATAATGGGTGGTTCCTTAATGGTGGTGTGCTATGTTATAGCGAAAAAACGAGGTTATAAAGGAACTGTAAGGCCCACTTTAAAAGGATTTCTTTCTTCACTAAAAGAATCAATTTGGGGTCTGTTAATGCCTCTGATTATATTGGGAGGTATTTACGGTGGAGTATTCACACCTACAGAAGCTGCTACAGTTGCTTGTGTTTATAGTCTATTCGTAGGTATTTTTATTTACAAAGAGCTGACATATGAAGAAACGATTAAAAGCTTTTCCGAAGCTGGGGTAACTTCTGCGATGGTTATGTTGATTATTGCTACCGCTACAGCCATGGGCTGGATATTGACTACCGAACAAATTCCTGTAAAAGTGGCAACGGCCATTTCGAGCGTTGCAAAGGATCCTGTCATTCTTTTATTGTTGATAAATATAATACTGCTTATTACTGGATGTTTGATGGAGCTTAATGCAGCTATCATAATTTTGGGACCCATATTCCTTCCCCTGCTGATGAAAATGAATATAGACCTTATCCATTTCGGGGTTATAATGGTTGTCAATATGACAATAGGCCTTTTAACCCCGCCTTTAGGAGTCAATCTGTTCGTCGCCGGTGGTCTTCTAAAAGAGGTTACCTTTAAACAGATTGTAAAAGCTTCCTTCCCATTTCTAGTGATATTAATCGTGGATTTATTTTTGTTCACGTATCTGCCCGGATTGTCGCTTTTCCTAGTAAAGTTGTTTGCTTAGGTCAGGGCAGTACCATTTAGAACAATGGGGACAAGTTTTTTTGAAATATAAGGAGGAGGTGATAAGTAGTGAGTGAATTCAATGGCAAGATTGCATTGGTAACAGGTGGAACTAAAGGTATAGGAAGAGCGACAGTTATTGAACTATGTAAGGAAGGTGCCCACTCAGTTATTGTGAGTAGAAATGCTGATGAGGGTTGGGAATTGGTTAAAGAATTAACTTCTCAGGGACTAAAGGCAAGTTATACACAGGCAGATGTTGGGAACCTTTTGGATATCAAGAAAATGGTGGAGGGAGTTATAAAAGAACAAGGAAAAATTGATATACTAGTAAATTGCGCTGGAGTAAATAAAAGAAAACCCATAGAAGAATATACCGAAGATGATTGGAATTTTATGGTAGATATTAACATGAAAGGAACATTTTTTACTTGCCAAGAGGTAGGTAAAACGATGATTGGGAAGGGAATAAAAGGGGTTATTGTAAACATAGGTTCGTTACAGAGCGAAGAAGTATTGCCAGAAAGGGGAATTTATGCAGGTACTAAAGGGGCTGTAAAACAATTAACAAAGGCTTTTGCGGTTGAATGGGCTAAGTATGGTATTCGTGCTAACTCCCTTTCTCCTGCTTTTATAAGTACACCTCTGGTTGAGAGTGTATTGGCTGACCCCAAATGGAATCAGATCATCACATCCCGTACTTTGCTGGGGCGGCCCGGAACCCCTGAAGAAGTGGCTCATCTTATAGTTTTCCTTTGTTCATCTAAAGCGAGTTACATTACTGGGGCGAACATGGTGATTGATGGTGGTTGGACTGCAGGTTAATATTATCCACTAAAATTTAAACTATCTAAAGCAAACCTCCCCTCCCCAATTACGCGTCTTCAAGCCATTCAAATGGTTTGAAGACGTATTATTGTCTGGCCTATCAGGATGTACGATTCATTTATGAATCATCTTAAAATGTTTATCCATTTTATGGAGGAAGTTCATCTAAGCAAGTAAGACAGGCATTTGTTTCCGTAATAAAAGTTACGACTTAAAAATTGATTCATTAGCGAGTCAATATTGACTCATTTCGCTTTATTATAGGCTAAAATTAAGGGATTCCCCGTTGGCATGTTTATTGCATATTAAATTTATTGCTACTCGGTTTAGCCACTAGGTTTGTTTATTTTAACTAACAGAACTTAATCTAAAGGAGGTTTAATTAATGGGTTACATCAAAATACGGGAGGAACGTTGCAAAGGATGTACTCTATGTATTAACGCTTGTCCAAAAAAAATAATTTCATTAGCTCCTTATACTAACAGCAAAGGTTATAACCCTGCCACTTTAACAAATGAAGAGGCATGCACCGGTTGTGGCTCTTGTTATGCATTCTGTCCCGATGTATGTATAGAAGTTTATCGTTAAAAGTAAAGAGTTATATAATGCCTAAGGAAAGAGGAGGAGTTAAATTGGCTGAAAAGATTTTAATGAAAGGGAGCGAAGCTATTGCTGAGGCTGCCATTCGTAACGGCTGTCGTTACTTTTTTGGCTACCCTATAACGCCGCAAAATGAAATTCCTGAATATCTGGCAAAACGTCTGCCTGAAGTAGGAGGAACATTCTTACAGGCGGAGAGTGAAGTAGCCGCTATCTACATGGTATTAGGGGCAGGTGCCGCTGGTGCCAGAGTTATGACATCTTCGTCCAGTCCCGGTATTAGTTTAAAACAAGAGGGAATTTCTTACATGGCTGGTGCAGAGGTGCCATGTGTCATAGTAAATATCATGCGCGGCGGCCCTGGTCTGGGGGCAATTCAGGGAGCACAGCCCGATTACTGGCAAGCAACCAGGGGCGGGGGACATGGTGATTATCGTTTGCTGGTGTTGGCTCCTGCTACTGTCCAGGAAGCTGTTAATTTGACTTATGAGGCTTTTGACCTGGCCGATAAATATCGCAATCCGGTAATGATACTTGGTGACGGTATACTGGCCCAAATCATGGAACCTGTCGAGCTGCCGGAAGAGAATAAAGAACAACCGGAAAAAACATGGGCAGTATGTGAAAACCACAATCGCCCCCGTAATATCGTAAGTTCCTCCTATCCTCAAGTAGATGTATTAGAACAAATCAATTTGCGTCTGCACAAGAGGTATAATGAGATAAAAAACAATGAAGTGCGGTGGGATTCATATCTCCTTGATGATGCTGAATATGTAATTGTTGCCTATGGCTCTGCTGCCAGAATTGCTAAAGCTGCAGTGAAAATGGCACGTGCAGAAGGTATTAAAGCTGGCCTTTTGCGACCTGTCAGTGTCTGGCCTTTCCCAGTAAAGCCCTTCCAGGATATTCTTCCCCAGGTTAAAGCTTTCCTTGCTTTGGAAATGTGTACCGGACAAATGATTGATGATGTAAGGTTAGCCATTGGTAATGCAAGACCTGTTCACCATTATGGCCGTTTGGGCGGGGTTATACCGTTACCTGAGGAAGTACTGGGTAAATTAAAAGAGCTGGTTAAGGAGGGAAAATAGGTGAATAAGATTTTTTCATATCCAGAAGCCCTTGTGGATGTGCCAATGCACTATTGCCCCGGTTGCACTCACGGTATTATTCACCGTTTGGTAGCCGAGGTTATTGATGAAATGGGAGTCATGTCCAAAACCATAGGTGTGGCCTCCGTAGGCTGTTCCTGCTTCAATTACGATTATTTCAATTTTGATATGGTGGCCACAGCCCATGGCAGGGCTCCAGCTACTGCCACCGGAGTTAAGCGTGTCCATCCCAATTGTTTAGTCTTTACCTATCAAGGTGACGGCGACCTGGCAGCCATTGGTACTGCTGAAATAATTCATGCCGCAGTACGCGGGGAAAAGATAAGTGTTATCTTTGTAAATAACGGTATTTATGGGATGACCGGTGGGCAAATGGCTCCGACCACCTTACCGGAGATGAAAGCTACCACCTCACCTTACGGTCGTAATACGGCTTTAACGGGATATCCCATTAAGATGACGGAAATGCTGGCCCTGCAGGATGGGTGTGTATATGCGGAAAGAACCAAGATCAGCAGCGTGGCTTCTATTAACAAGACAAAGAAGGCTATAAGAAAGGCCTTTGAATTGCAAATGGCCGGTAAAGGATTTAGCGTTGTCGAAATATTATCAACTTGCCCGACTAACTGGGGTATTGAGCCAGTGGAAGCAATCAAATGGATGGAAAATAATTTGGAAGCCTATTATCCGGTTGGAGTAATTAAGGCACCCAAGGAGGTAGAATAACATGATGCACCAGTTTCTCCTGGCAGGATTCGGCGGTCAAGGGGTAATGCTGATGGGGAGGATTCTTGCTTATGCCGGCATGAAAGAGCAAAAACAAGTGATGTATATACCTTCCTATGGGTCCGAAATGCGCGGTGGGACTGCCAACTGCTCTGTTATCCTCTCTGAGGAAGAAATAGATGCCCTTGTAGTTAGTAAGCCCTCAGGGCTGGTTGTAATGAATGCACCCTCTTTTGATAAATTCGAAACACGTATCCGTGAAAACGGCCTGGTTATCGTTAATTCATCTACAGTTACACGCGAACCGTTAAGACAGGATGTTAAAGTTATTAAAGTACCTGCCAATGAGATGGCCAAAGAACTGGGTAATGAACGGATTGCCAATATGATCCTTCTGGGAACCCTGATTTCTGCCACCAAATGTCTGAAAGCAGAATCGGTCCTGGAAAGCTTAAAAGAAATATTGCCTGTCCATCGCCATGATTTATTACCTCTCAACCAAAAAGCCATCGAAGCTGGTATGCAGCTTGCTGAGTAGCAAAACTTGTTATTCCTAATGGTATTTTATGTAAAAGGAGGATGAGAATATGCCATTAAAAACAAAGGAAGAATATATTGAATCATTACGCAAAATGAACTTTAAACTTTATTTATTTGGAGAAAGAGTAGAAAATATTGTGGATAACCCCATCGTACGCCCGTCCATGAACTCGGTGGCCATGACTTATGAACTGGCACATGATCCCCAGTATGAGGATTTAATGACAGCTACCTCCAGCCTTACAGGCAAAAAAATAAACCGTTTTACTCATCTCCATCAAAATCATGACGATCTCGTAAAAAAAGTAAAAATGCTAAGGCTCCTGGGACAGAAAACGGCATCCTGTTTTCAACGCTGCGTAGGTATGGATGCTATGAATGCTCTGGATAGCACGATGTATGAGATAGATCAGAAATATGGGACAGAGTATCACAAGCGTTTCCGCAAATTTTTAGAATATGTGCAGGAAGAAGACCTGACAGTGGATGGCGCCATGACTGACCCTAAAGGGGACCGCAGTCTTTCTCCTTCCCAGCAAAAAGACCCGGATATGTACGTCCATGTAGTAGAGGAGAAGGAAGACGGTATTATTGTTCGGGGCGCCAAGTGTCACCAGACTGGAGCATTAAACTCCCATGAAATCCTCATTATGCCTACTATCGCTATGAGTGAAGCAGACAAAGACTATGCCGTCTCCTTTGCCATTCCTGCCGATACCGAAGGTATTACTTATATCTACGGACGGCAGTCCTGTGATACCCGCAAGCTAGAAGGCGAAACTATGGATTTGGGCAATGCCCAGTTCGGGGGTCATGAAGCCTTAGTCATCTTAGATAATGTTTTTGTGCCGTGGGAAAGGGTTTTCATGTATAAGGAATATGATTTCTCCGGGACTCTGGTAGAGCGCTTCGCTGGGTATCACCGCCAGAGTTACGGGGGATGCAAAGTAGGGGTAGGGGATGTGCTCATCGGTGCTGCAGCCCTGGCGGCGGATTATAACGGCGCAGGCAAAGCCAGCCATATCAAGGATAAACTTATTGAAATGACACACCTCAACGAGACTTTATATGCCTGTGGTATTGCTTGCTCCTGCCAGGGGAGGCCAACAGCTACAGGGACATATCTTATCGATTTATTACTGGCAAATGTATGTAAGCAAAACGTTACACGCTTCCCTTACGAAATAGCCCGTTTAGCCGAAGATATTGCCGGTGGTTTAATGGTTACTATGCCTTCTGAAAAAGACTTGAAAAATCCGGAAATCGGCCACTATGTGGAAAAATACCTGAGAGGTGTTTTTGAGATTCCCACAGAACATCGTCTCCGTATCCTGCGTTTGATCGAAAACATTACTTTGGGAACAGCGGCTGTAGGATACCGTACAGAATCTATGCATGGTGCGGGGTCACCACAAGCCCAGCGCATCGTTATTTCCCGTCAGGCCAACTTCAACGCCAAAAAGGAATTAGCCAAAAAAATAGCGGGTATTTCCGAATAATTTATTAGAACAAAGTATGCCAAGTACAAAAGCCCATTATCATTATGATAGTGGGCTTTCTTATCACATCTTTAAATTTTCTGTGTTCACTCAAGAATCCATATATATATATATCTTAGTGATTAGATACAACTTGGTAGACAAGCCATATCAGTATGGTTTATTTTGTTTTAGTCAAGGAAAGCACCTGGTCCAGGCGGGTACCCTGGCGATAGACGGTACAGCCTTTAAGCCCCAGGTCATAAGCCAGCCGGTAGGCTTGGGCGACCTCGGCCACAGTGGCGCTGGCCGGGAGATTGATGGTTTTGCTGATGGCACCATCCACATATTCCTGGATGACAGCCTGCATTTTCAGATGGTCAGCAGGTTTAATATCCAGGGAATAGACGAAAACATTTTTTATTTCCTGGGGAATTCCTTTTATCTCCTGAATGCTGCCTTTTTTCTCCAATTCCTGGCGAAGCTCCGGTGTGTCCAGGTCCAATTCCTTTAGTTTCTCCTCCAGTTGGGGATCCATTTCCCAGAAGACTTTTCCCCCCAGGATGCGGCGTTGATAGACGGGGGCAAATTCGGGTTCCAAACTCCAGGATGTATTGGTGAGGGTAGCGATGGTCCCGGTGGGAGCAATGGACAAAAGATTAGAGTGGCGGAGGCGCACGCCTTTTTTCTCCCACAGGGAGCCGGACCAGGCGGGGTAAACCCCTCTTTCCCCAGCTAAGGCCCGGGAGGCTGCTTCTGCTTCCTGGCGGAGGAAACTGGCCATAGACTGGGCAAAGCTACGCCCTTCCCCGGTATGATAGCCCAGTTCCAGGGCTTTTAAGACCCGGGCCAGTCCCATAAATCCTAAGCCGATGGGACGGGTTGCCAGGGCCATTTCCTGGAGTTTAGGAAGAGGCAGGACGTTGGCGTCGATCATATTATCAAGAAAACGCACTACAGTATGAATAGTGGTCCGGAATTTTTCCCAGTCAAACTCCCAGCCACCATTTAATTTTCTAAGATGTTTTTCCAAATTAATTGAAGCTAAATTACAGGAACTGTAGGGTACGGCAAGAAATTCGCTGCAGGGGTTCCCCCCATAGATTCGTCCAAAATGGGGGTTGGGGTTATCCCTGTTGGCCCGGTCGATAAAAAATAGGCCCGGTTCACCCGTTGACCATGCTTGATAACATAATTCATTCCATAGTTCTCTAGCCGGTATCTGTCTTACGGAGTGACCCAGGGGACTGCTAAGTGTAAAATATTCATCCCTGTCTACAGCCCTGATAAATTCATCGGTAATGGCTACAGAGAGGTTAAAATTGGTTATTTCTCGATCTATCGCTTTAGCTTTAATCCAGGACAGGATATCCGGGTGATGCACAGGAAGGACACCTAAGGCAGCACCGCGTCTTTTACCGCCCTGGGCGATAGCCTCCACAGCCGTATCGTAGACTTTGAGCCAGGCAACAGTACCGCTGGAATAACCTTTGGTTGTACTGACCAGAGCTCCTCTTTCCCGGAGTTTACCGAAGTGAAAACCAACGCCCCCTCCTGTTTTATAGATAAGAGCTGCATCCTTGAGCGTAGTAAAGATGCTTTCCATACTGTCTTCAATGTCCAGAACAAAACAGGCGCTCAACTGTTGTAAAGGTGTGCCCGCATTCATCAAGCACGGACTGGCGGGGGACCACTCCAAGTTTAGGAGACCTTCCAGGAAGCGTTCAGTCCATTCCTTTTGTTCCGCGGGTGCTTTTTCCTGGCCGCCCATGGTTTCGGCTACTCGCCTGTACATATCATAGGGGGTTTCAATGACATGTCTCTCCTTATCCCTTAACAGGTAACGTTCCTTTAAAATTTTCAGGGCCAAAGGAGAGAGACATGGTTCTCTTCGTTCTTTCATGGCTCAATACCTCCACGCAATAGTTTGCAGTGGGCAGTGAATTAGTTGTTAGTTGGTAGTTGATAGTTGGTAGTGACTGATGCTCTCTTTTCCCGATTTCCGAAATAGTTACGGGTGGCTGAAAGCGATTAACATAGTCGGAGGTCGGATGTCGGAAGTCGAAAGTAAAGAGTTAGCGTGAGAAGAGTTCTTTGATTTTGCTGAAAAAGCTTTGGTTTGTGGGGAGAGCAGGGATGTGTTCATTACCCGGATTTAAGAGCTGTTGTGCAATGTTTTTAATACACTGGGCTGCGGGGCAGTTGGGATAATGCAGGGCAAATGGCTCTAAGCGGCGGTTGGCTCTGGGAACAGTGGGGTCTTCCAAAATATAGCCCAGGTTTGACATCTTCAAGGTTAAGAAACGGTTAACCACGTTGACCATGCGGCCGGAAACTTCCTGGTATTCTTTGAGGGATTCTACTCTGTTTAAGACCAGGAGGGGTGATTTTTTATGCTGCTGTTCGTCCAAAACTTTGATAATGGCGTAGGCATCGGTAATGGAGTGGGGTTCAGGCGTAGTAATGATAATGATATCATCGGCAGCCAGGGCAAAATTAATAACGTTTTTCCCCAGTCCTGCCCCTGTATCAATAAGGATAATATCGGCATACTGTTCCAGTGTTTGCAGGCTGGCAATCAAACGGTTAAACTGCCATTCCTCAATATTAGCCAGGTTCTGCAAACCTGAGCCTCCCGGGACAAGGTATACACCACCCGGGCCCTCCACGATGATATCCAGTAATTCTTTTTCCTTATTAATGATATGGGTAAGGTTATATTTGGGTTGTAGATTTAATAAGACGTCGACATTAGCTGTGCCCAAGTCAGCATCAATTATGAATACTCTCTGACCCATTTGAGCCAGGGTAATGGCTAAGTTAATGGTAGTACTGGTTTTACCCACACCACCTTTTCCACTGGTAACAGTAATAACACGGGGCCTATTCCCACGTGCTTCCGCCAGGTGGAACGGTAACTGGATAACCAGATGGGGTTCCGGTTTAAAGCCCCGGGAAATTATCTCCGAACTAAAGGTTATATTACTGCGGGGACACGTGATCTGCATAGGGGTACCGGCACTTAAAAGCACCATCTTACCTTGGGCCATGGGCATAGAAACAGTCATGGCCTGTCCTTCAACGGCTAATACCTCTGTTTGATACATATCCCGGTAGATGGGGGAAATCACTTTTAATTGTAGTAAATCTCCTCTTTGCAGCGGACGGTTACCCAGCAAAACCACGACACCTCCTAACAGGCTTTTGCATAAATTCTACATTTTTGCTGAACTTTCCTGCAGGATACCGGATTTGCTAATAAATTATTCTTTCTATTGATTAGACCAATAGACAAGAAAATGATAGGGGTTTATCCACTGGCCGTAGGGGGTACACATACCAAAATGCAAATGGTCGGGAGTATTTTGGGCATTTCCCGTGTGACCAACATAACCCAGGAGCTGCCCGCGGTTTATTTTCATGCCGCTTTTTAAGTTAGGAGCATAGCCCGAGAGATGGGCGTAATAATAGTAGAAACCATCTTCGCCCCTGAGGCCGATGCGTTCCCCCCCAAGAGGATTAAACCCCATTTTTTCGATGTGGCCATTGGTAACAGCAAAGACCTCGGTCCCCTGGGGTGCAAAGAGGTCTGTTCCTTCGTGAACTCGTTTGCCCCCTTCCCTTGACGCCTGCCAGGTATCTTCATAGCGGGGTTGAACGTTTCCCAAAGGAAAGAAATAGGCACGGGAAAATAAATACCCCGTTCTTTTAAACCTTTTATGGTAATCTTGCACCGCTTTCCATTGTTCTTTGGTTAGTCCGAGATTTTCCCGGGCCTTTCGGCTATCTTTCAAAACCTCGGCGGAACTGATGAGTTCGGAAAGGGTCGGTTCCGGATCGCCGGTCTTATAATCTCTTTTCACATAATAATAGGCAGCAAGCCAGGTCCATTCTGTACCTGTTACTTTTTCCGCCTCCTGGGCTCGAACCACAAATTTTCCATCCAAACAAGAGATGGCCTGGTAATCAGGTGGGGAGAGGGGATTAAAAATAACAGTTAGGATAATCAAACTAACAATCCCTAGAATGCCCAGTAATAATTTCCTGATCGGTTTCTTTTTACGGTGCAGCATTGCTTTCTATTCTCCGGTTCAGCTAATCATATTAAAAATATATCAACAAGTTGCTATAATAGAACTGTAATAGTTCGCAGTTAGCAGTTCGCAGTGGTCAAGTTACTAGTTACTAGTTATTAGTTATTAGCGACTAGTGGAAGCAGTTTGGATTTTTAGGCTGCGGGCGACACATGACCAGAAACCGGTTTTTATCTCCACTGGTCACTGGACACTGGTCTCTGGTCACCACTTTGGACGAAAGTAGATAGCTCAAAGGATGGAGGTAATGATATGCCTACTTATGATTTTCGTTGTCTTACTTGTAACCATGTATTTTCACAAAAGCTGTCCTTCAGCGAGAGAAAAAATGCCGCCTGTGAAAAATGCGGCAGCAAGGAAGTAGAACAACTTTTCAGACGCTGCAATGTTTTGGGAGGTACATCTTCAGTTTCGGGGGACATTACCGGTGGTAAGTCGGCGTGTTCCCGGACAGGCGGCTGCAGCGGGTGTGCCGGTTGTTAGATAGGTACAAAGAACAAAGGTGGCCAATCTGGCCACCTCGTTATTTTTCTCTATTTACATTTGCTGTTGTTGGGTTAATGACTACCAAACAACCAATAGGTTTGGCTTCTGGCTCTGTACGCAGAGGATAGGAATTAAACTCCACCGGTATATTGGTGCCGTCCAAATGAGTGAGGTTATAGTGATAGCCGGCGATAATTTCACCCTGGAGGATTCTTGGTAACCGGGAAAAGTCATAAGGCATGGTGGGTACCAGTATTTCAGCATATTCGCTTATATGGAGCCCGAGAATTTCTTCACGCTCATAACCTACTAAATTACAAAAATTAAGATTGGCATAGGCGATAAAGCCGTTTTCATCGAAAACCAGAATGTTAAAGGGCAGGTTATCTAAAATCGACTGTAAGAGCCCTTTCCTGACGGGAGTCTTGTCACCTTGTTCCTTCACTATGGCTAATAGCTCCATTTCCGCCCGCGGAAGGGCGGGTTCCATTTTAAGGGAAAATTTTCGCATTAAAATGCACCCTTTCAATGATAAATAAGGCCTGTTTATAATATATGGTTCACTTCATTTATAATAAATCCTTCTTTGTGAAAACAATAACAAATAGTCACAAAGCGGCGCCGGAGAAGTAAAAAAGACATTAATTTGACAATTACTGTAAGAATAATAAGAAGGTTTTTTGCTTTTTGTGCCGAAATAACTTAATTAAGTTAACAGCATGTCGAAGAGGTACAAAAAATGAAAGAAATGACTAGACGCCAGTTCTTGTTAGGTCTGGGGGCTGTGGCTGCGGCTACTCTTTTAACCATGGGCTGGGATACCCATGAAGCCATTCCCCAGGAAGGCGCTTTATCTTCAGCTTCACCACAACCTATAGATTGTGATTGGATTATTGACCATGTTAGGATAGTTGATGGGACGGGTAGCCCTGCCTTTATGGGTAAAGTGGCAGTAAAGGGTGACAAGATTGTGGCTGTGGGTGACTTTATGTCCTCACCGGGTACGAAAACAATAGATGGAAAAAATTATGCATTAGCTCCGGGATTTATTGATATTCATACGCACACGGAATCTTATTTCTACAGTGGCGAGAGTATGGCTGCTTTTTTATCACAAGGGGTAACAACTCAAGTGGGCGGCAACTGCGGGCGTTCACCCCGTGATATCGCAGGGTTTCTGAAGAGCAGCCAGGGAAGATCCATGAACTACGGCCTGTTAATAGGATACAGGACTTTACTGGAGTTGGTACAGGGTGTGCCCCGGGCCGGAAGAGTTACCCCCGCGGAACTTGGACAGATGCAGGAACATTTACATAAGGGCCTTTCGGCAGGTGCCTTGGGGTTATCAATAGGTCTCGAGTACTGGCCGCAGAATTTCGCCACAACTCACGACTTAATAATCCTTTGCGAGGTCGTCAAGGAACATGGTGGTTTTTACGCAACCCATATTCGCAGTGAATATGATAAGGTGCTGCAAGCGGTGGAAGAGACCGTGGAAATCGGTCTTAAATCGGGGGTAGCTGTACAATACAGCCATATTAAGGCCGGCTATCCCCAAAACTGGCCGAAATTTGCCAGGGTCCTGGACATGCTGGCAGAGGCTAATAAATCAGGCTTAGATATGAGAGCCGATGTTTATCCCTATACTTTTTCCGGTAATGATATTGGCACAAAACCCCTGCGTCATTCTATTAGCGTGGAGAATCTTGAGGCAGCCCTTATTCACCCACATGTTTTCTATGCCAGTGACTCAGGCATTTATACGGGGGGACGGGCCACACACCCCCGGGCTTACGGTACATATCCCCGTTTTTTAGGGCATTTCGTTAGAGAAAAGGGGTTACTGCCACTGGAAAAGGCCGTGGCCAAAATGACCCATGAGCCTGCCCGGCGCCTAAAACTGCAGGACCGGGGCTTAATCCGTCCGGGATATAAAGCCGATCTGGTATTATTTGACGAGCAGCGGGTTATGGACAAGGCTACTTATGAGAAACCCGTTGCCTTCTCCGAAGGGATAGAAAAGGTTTGGGTTAACGGTGTCCTGGCTTGGAATGAGCAGAAGGTTACCGGCAGTACCAGCGGCCAATTTCTTAAGCTTACAAGCTAATACTATAAATCATAAAAGAGCTGAACTTGCTTCTGTCAGGTTCGGCTCTTTTTAGTTGGTATTTGGTGGTTGATAGTTGGTAGTCGGTACTATCAACATTATGTCATTTACCGACAAAAATTTAGTTGTCTTGCGAATAGTGCTGGAAAAAGGCGGAAAATTTTTGGAGGAGTGGAGGGGGTTATGGCGAAGAAATCTATATACGACAGAAGGAGTGTGGAAGAGTGACGCAAACAAGAATCTGTCTTCAGTTACCACAGGACTTTCTTCATGAGATTATCCAGCGGTTAATAAAGCTTAAACCGAATGACGCTATGGGAGCTTGTCTGAAAGCCTTGGGAGAATTGCGGGAGGAATACCGGTCTCTTTTTCTCTCTGAATTGTCGCAAACCAGGGATAGAAGATTGGTTCCTTTTTTTATGGAAGTTGTGCGCCAATGTGAAGGGCCTCTTAAAGACTGCGCAGAATATGCCCTAATGCGGTTAGCGCCGGAGAGACCTGCAGGATGGGAAACTGCTAGTCAAGAAAGGCGTTTCCTTAAAGCCTTTGCTTCCCGGGACAGGTTTGAAGGAAAGTGTACCCTTACCGTTGTCTGGACAAGTGGGGAAACAAAACCAGTGATTGAGGCACAGCACTTTCTTCTAAGTTTTAATCATGCTGGTATAAAAGATTATTACTGTAAAAAATATCCTGGTTACAGGAGTTATGGGAAAGGTATACGATTGTCATTATCAATGCCGGGAAGTGAATCCCCCCATGATTTCCAGGAGCTTACTCTACTGGAGGCTGCAGCCTTGCTCCAGGATGCCTACGGGCAGAATATCCGCTTTAATTCCCAGCCTGCCTCCGGCATTAACGATTATGGCACCCTTTTGCAGTTCGAAACAGGGAACCTAATACGGCAGGAACTCATGAATAAATTTTATTCACCACACCTGACAGCCCGGATGGTAGGGAACATTTATTTAAGAGCTCTCAAAAATATGGATGCGGCGCTTCTTTATGATTTATCCAGCCAGGAAAGGCAGGCTGCCTTAGGGGAAAGAAGCCAGTTTATTTTTAATTATGGTGAAGAGTTAAAAAACTATACATTCTTAAGGACCCAGGTTACAGGACTGGAAAAAGAGCAAGGAAAGATATTGCTCTCGGCCTATGTGATTGTTAATACACCTCAGGATGAGATCGTAAAGATTTCCTATGATCTAACCTTAGTGAAGGTAAAGAACTATTATTATGTCGATAAATTTTCGGAAATAGGCAGGCAAGAATTAGCTTATAGTGACTCTGATAATCCTCTGAACTATCGCGTATTTTGTTCCGCTTATCATATTTCCAGTGTAAAAAAGATCCAGGATTGGTTAGAAAGTCAGAAAGATATCCTGTTAACCGGTGAATTTGAAAGTGGATACTGCTATAAATGGTTGACGGGGGAGCGAAGCGCAGTTAACAGTTATGATATAACGGATGGTATAGTAGGTGAATTTATCCTCAGAGAAAGGGAACTCCTTATCTATGCCAAAAATCCCGTGGAGTTGGTCCAGGTGGAGGGAAGGATAAAGACTGGTTTAACCCCGCATCTCACCTTGCAAGACAAGTATTATCTTCCTGTCCAGGATGTTTACCGTACAGTTGTTTATCACACTTGTTTGAACCGGGTTCTTCTGGAAAACTACAGCGACGGTTCCTTAAGAAAAGTGCGTGCCAATTGGGCTGTATTCTATGTGGAAGATTACAAAAAATGTTTGTACCAGCTGCAACAAAGAACCATTAACCGTTTGCAGCTGGATAACCATACCTGGTACCTCTGGATAAAAGATAAGATAAGTCCGGCAACGCTCATGACAAAACAGGTTGAATACTATCTTGCCAAGCATTGGGTCAAAGTAAATGTCTTTAACGGTACATTGGAGGAAGAAATCCGGGAATTGGATATACCGGTGACGGAAATTATTTATGGTAACGAATTAGAAAATTATTATGACCTCTTTACCCCGCCTGTGTCGGAGGAGAGAAAATGGGAAATATATAAAGGCTTACACCGCATACATAAGGAGAGTATTATAGGCCGGATGGGCTTCATTCCGAGGCCCAGAGAAATTGCACAAAAACTGGGTTCGGTGAAAAGAACAAATTAAAAGAATGCGCCTACGGCGCATTCTTTTAATTTGTTCTCTGAATTTGGGTAGCTAATTAGCGTTTTATTAATAGCATACTGGTGAATCGGCCCTGTTGATTCGGACATCGGAAGCCGGAAGTCGGGAAACGGGGAGCGGGTGCCGAATTATGCGGCAGGTTTGTTGGGCTCCTGATTACCCGGTGTTTCTGGAGGTTTATACTCCCGAAGGAAATGAAAAACAG
>JAIHAN010000054.1 GCA_020054815.1 Peptococcaceae bacterium
TAGCCCGCACACATACCTGAGGTAGGCGCTTTTAACTCTCCCTTGCGGATAGCTTCCCTGACCTCTGGGGGTTTGGCATTAAATAGTTGTAACTCCTTCATTTATCAATCACCTCACGGATATTATTGTACTTCTTCCACATCAACCAGGTATTCTTTACCATTAACTAAAAGTTTCAAGGTCCTTTTCGGCCCTTTAGGTACGGAGCTTTTATCTTGTGGCACCGAGGAGCGAAGGGTCCTTTTGAGAGCAGCAATTTTTTCCTCATATATACGGTAAATGCTGTGGGCCTCATCTATGGAAACGGACCGAAAACTAACTTTATCACCGGGTTTGGCCTGGGCCAGCAAGGGCAGGTCAGGGGTAATGACTGTGGCAATTTTTGTATAACCACCCGTAGTTTGTCTATCCGCCATCATGACGATGGGCATGCCGTGACCAGGCACCTGTACAGAACCCATGACAATGCCATCTGAGATTATATCGGCACCTTTTTGGTGCTGGATTTTCTCTCCTTCCAGGCGATAGCCCATACGATCGGCTTCATTAGTAACGGTATAAGAACTCGTAAGGAAGGTATTGATCCCTTCTGCTGTAAAGGCGTCCGACTGAGGCCCCAAAACTACCCGCAGGGTGATGTGGTTACTCAGGGTGTAAATATCGTCCTGGGGTACTTTCCTGCCAGCCAGTCCTGCTGAATTGCTGGGGCCCTTTTCTAAGATGTCCCCTTCCCGTAAAGTCCGGCCTTCCAGGCCACCGATGGCTCCTCTGACATAAGTGGCTTTACTACCCATTACCACGGGTACGTTAAAGCCCCCGGCAACGGCCAGATAAGCCCGACAGCCTTTTTTCACACCAGTGAATTTCAGGATATCTCCTGCTTTGACCTCACAGGCTTCCCACAGGGGGAGTTCCTTACCATTAAGCTGCCCCCCTAAATCACCTCCTGTTAGGGCAATTAGCCCCTGGGATAAGAATTCCAGGGTAGGTCCCAGGAGGGTGATTTCCAGGCAGCTTTCTCCTTCGGGATTTCCTACCAGGATATTGCCCACCCTTAAGGCATACTCGTCCATGGCTCCGGCCACAGGCATTCCTGACTGCTGGTAACCAAAACGACCCCGGTCCTGGATAGTTGTAAATAAACCTGGCTTAATAACTTTACAAAAGCCCATTCCTCTTCACCTCCTCTAGCCCTGATACTCACGGCATTGTACCTGGTAAGTACCATCCAGGCACTTCTTTAATATTTCCTGGTATTCGGTTTCGTTAATGCTGTAAAAGCGTACATAGTCACCGGCCGCCAAAAGGACAGGGGTAGCCCGGTGGGGATCGTATAGCTTCACAGGGGTACGTCCGATCAACTGCCAGCCCCCGGGACTTTCGATGGGATAAACTCCGGTCTGGCTCCCCGCAATCCCTACGGACCCTGCGGGTATTTTAGTACGGGGGTTTTGGAGTCTTGGCGTGGCAATTCGTTCATCCATCCCCCCTAGATAGGGGAAACCGGGGGTGAAGCCGATCATATAGATGAGATAGTCGCGGGAGGTGTGGATGTCGATAACTTCTTCTGGAGTCAGGCCCGTATTCTCACAGACAAAGGGCAAATCGGGGCCATATTCTCCCCCATAAAGGACGGGCAGAAGGGTGACTTTGGGTTGGGGTAATTGTAGGGAATTAAGCTCCCCTTCGAGTTCCTGTAGTCTCTGGACGAGTTTTTGGTAGGACCATTGTAAGGGATCGTAATATACTAATAAGGAGCGGTAGGTGGGCACTAGCTCTGATAGGCCGGTCAGCCCGGCTTTTTCGATAGCCAGGACCATGCTGCGAATTTTTTCGTTGATAGGTTTACTTATTTCGTTGCCGAATTCGATGACGAGACCTTTATCACCGGCTGTGAGATATTTTGTCTTGTCGTACAAGAGAATCCCCCCTATAGATAATGATAACAGAGGTATTAGGAAAAGAGGAGGCCAGGCCTCCTCTTTGGTTGTTTATTTAAATAAGGCAGCCATGCCCTGGAGAGAAACCCCGCCGGCATAGATGGCAAAAATAACGACGAAGATCCCGAATAATAAGAGCCAGGTGGGCTGCTTATAATCGCCGATAATGTCCTTCCGTTTGGAGGCAATGAGCATGGTACCCAGGGTAATGGGAAGGATAAGGCCGTTTAAGGCACCTGCCAGGATGAGGAGTTTGACGGGCCGCCCAATTGTTACAAAGATACCGGTGGAGGCGACGATAAAGGCAATGATCCACCATTTGTAATTGTCTTCGAAGGTCTTGTGCAGGGAGCGCAGGAAGGAAACGGAGGTATAAGCAGCTCCGACAACGGAGGTGATAGCAGCGGACCATAAAACGATGCCGAAAACCTTATACCCGATGTCACCGGCCGCGATTTTGAAGGCGGAGGCAGGGGGGTTGGCAGGATCCAGTTTATGGCCAGCGGCCACTACGCCCAATACAGCTAAAAAGAGCACGACCCGCATGAGGGAGGCTATAACGATACCAGTAACGGAGCCTTTGGTTACTTCTTTGAGATTTTCTACCCCTGTAATACCGGCATCGATTAAGCGGTGACCCCCTGCGAAGGTAATGTAGCCACCTACGGTGCCCCCAAGGAGGGTTATGATAGGTAAGAAGGCAACTTCCGTGGGAAGGAAGGTACGAATAAAGGCTTCCCCGACAGGGGGCTTAGTAATGATGGCCACATAAAGGGTCAAAATGATCATGACACCGCCCAGGGCTTTAGCAAAAGTGTCCATGGCTTTGCCCATCTCTTTGTTGAGGAAGATAAATATACCGATCATGGCAGAAATGACAGCGCCCATGATGGGATCGATACCTAAGAGGACGTTGATTCCTAAAGATGCTCCACCGATATTACCAATGTTGAAGGCAAGACCGCCCAGGGCTACTAAGAAGGCTACAAAATAGCCTAAGCCTGGTAGTACTTTGTTGGCAACATCCTGGCCCCTCATACCGGAAATGGCGATGACGCGCCAGACGTTCATCTGGGCGCCGATGTCCAATACGACTGACGCCATGATGATAAATGCGAAGTTGGCCAGGTATTTTTCAGTAAAAACTGCGGTTTGTGTGATAAAGCCAGGGCCAATAGCGGAAGTAGCCATGAGAAAGGCTGCTCCTAGAAGAACGCCCCAATTGGATTTGGCTAGAGCGGTTTTGCTTGATGCAGGGATATTTGCCATGTTATCTCCTCCTCGTTGTTAGATGAAGTTCTGTAAAGGTTCGATAGAAACACCGGCTGCTTGCAGGGCTTCCCGGATTTCGCGGACAAAATGGATGGCTTCCGGGTTATCACCATGGACGCAGATGCTATCGGCACTAATGGCGATATCTTCTCCATTAATGGCGGTGACCTTGCCCTCAGTTACCATTCTTACCACCCGGGGAATGGCTACTCTTTTGTCGTGGATCATGGCCCCCGGGGTTCCTCTCGCTACCAGGGTACCATCGGCATTATAGGCGCGGTCGGCAAATACCTCCTGGGCCACGCGCAAGCCTACGTCCTGGGCAGCTTTTACCATTTCGGAATTAGCTAAGGCTAACAGAATAAGCTCCGGATTGACACTCTTAACCCCCTCGGCGATAGCTAGAGCGAGCCCATAGTCCTTCGCAGCCATATTATACATGGCTCCATGGGGTTTGACGTGCTGGAGTTTTTGACCGGCGGCCCGGGCGAAAGCCTCCAGGGCACCTATTTGATAAATTACATAATCCTTCACTTCGGCTGGGCTCAGAGCCATGTTCCTTCTCCCGAAACCCTGCAGGTCGGGGTAACCGGGATGGGCACCTATTCCCACTCCCTTTTGGGCTGCCATTTTAACTGTGGCAGCTATCACCTGGGGGTCTCCGGCATGCATACCGCAAGCAATGTTAGCCGAAGTTATCACGCCCAGTACCGCCTCATCCATGCCTAAGGTGTAGGCGCCAAAACTTTCCCCCAAATCAGAATTTAAATCAACACGCATGAACCAGTATTCCTCCTTACTACCAATAATCTTTAAACAAACTGCCTACTTAATTAGCAAATCATATATCACCTCACTACCAAGATATTTTTATTGTGGTAATTCATATTGCAAAATATGTGCCCAAGCATCGTCTGTTATATATAACCCCTGGTCAAGCCTAAAAAGCCCAGAAACTCAGGCATTATATCTACGGGGTTGATCAGAAGCATGGGATTAATCATAAAAAAACGGGCGATTTCGCCCGTCATGTGTGCGATATCACCCGTTGTGCATGTTGTATTTTTCAAGTCGCCTTTGCAGAGCATACCTGCTCATACCCAGCATTTCCGCAGCTCTGGTAATATTATTGCCTGCTTTTTCCAGGGCTTTGGCAATATACTTTCGTTCTATTTCCTCCAGCAGAGTTTCTAAAGACAAGCCGGGCTCTAAATGTACTTCCCCCAGGGGCACTGACTCCTCGGCTTTCGGAAAGCCTTCTCTAATTTCCAGAGGGAGATGCTGGATTTCCACCCTTTCAATGTTATAAAGGATAGTTATGCGTTCAGCCACATTCCTAAGCTCCCGAATATTTCCCGGCCAGCGATAACGTAGGAATACTTCTTTTACTTCTTCCGAAAGGTCTAAAATATCTTTGCCCATTTTTTTGCTGAAATCCCGAAAGAAAAACTGGGCCAAAGTAATGATATCATTTCCCCTTTCCCTTAAAGGGGGGAGATAGATGGGGACAACATTCAAACGATAGTAGAGATCTTCCCTAAAGGTCCTTTGCTTGATGGCCGTTTCTAAATCGGAATTGGTGGCGGTGATGACCCTGACATCCACTTCTATTTCCCGGAGGCCGCCGATACGTTTAAACCTTTTCTCATCGAGGAATTTTAGCAGCTTGACCTGCATATCCGAGGAAAGCTCCCCAATTTCATCCAAAAAGACTGTTCCACCATCGGCTAGTTCCAATAACCCCTTTTTAGCCTGTTGAGCCCCGGTAAAGGCATTTTTTTCAAAACCGAACAGCTCACTTTCCAGTAAATTTTCTGGTATGGCCCCACAGTTAATCTCTACAAAAGGCCTGTCTCTTCTAGCACTAAGATAATGGAGGTCAAGGGCTAATCGACCCTTACCTGTACCAGTCTCTCCCCGGATCAGGACTGTGGTGTCGGTATGTCTTGCCAGGATTTTAACCTGTCTCAGTACCTCCAGCATAGAGGGGTGCTCACCAATAATGGGAGTTATATTTCTTTTTTTATCCTCATTAAGGAGAAAGGTCTGGTTCCTAAGACTGATATTCTCTAAGACTTTGTTTGCCATGATGGCAATCTGGTCTAATTCAAAGGGTTTGTTCAAGTAATCATAGGCGCCCAGTTTTATGGCGCTTACAGCCGTTTTAGTATCAGCATAAGCTGTCATCATGACCACTTCGATGTTCTTATCGATGTTCTTTATTTCTTTTAAGACCTGGATTCCTCCCGTTGCGGGGAGGCGCAGGTCTAAAAAGACTAAATGGGGTTGAAAGATTACGACCCTATCCAGTCCTTCTTCTCCACTGAATGCTGTTTCAACTTCATACCCCAAATCTTTTAGACCCTCCCGCAGGGAGCTGGCTAAAATAACTTCATCATCAATGATGAGAATTCTCTTCTTCAAGGGGATGTACCTCCTCCCAGGGCAAGCTAATGATAAAAGTAGTGCCCTGGTTCACTTTGCTGGTAACCTCGATATCACCATCGTTTGCCGTCACAAGTTTGTGAACAACCGATAAGCCCAGGCCAGTACCGCCAGGATCGGTCGTAAAGAACGGGTCAAAAATTCTGCTAATATTCTCATGTTCAATGCCTACACCTGTATCGGAGAAAGCTACTTTCAGTTTACGGAACATGCTGTCTTCTTTTTTATATACCTTGATGGAGAGCTTGCCTCCCGCTTTCATCGCCTTAACTGCATTAATAATAATATTTAAAAAAACCTGTTCCATCTGGTTTCTGTCAATGTAGGCCATGGTATCCTGGGTTTCCACGCTCACTTCAAGTTTGATATTATGCTTTTCGAACTCATTTTCCGTAAGTTCCAGGGCTTTTTTTATAATTTCTACGACATTTACGTAGGTACGGTCGGCCGGTCGGGGATGGGCAAAATTCAAAAGGTCGGCAATAAGCACATTGAGTCTGTCAATTTCGAACAGAACACCTTCAATCAGATTTTTATTGGAGGTTTGATCCTTAAGCCTGTTTAGTAGTACCTGGGAACTGGTTTTCATCCCTGCCAGGGGATTTCTGATTTCATGGGCCAGTCCTGCAGCTAATTCCCCTAGAGAGACAAGCCTGTTGACCCTTTCTATCCTTTCCTCCACCTTTTTCCGTTGGGTTATGTCGCTAAAACTGCAGATAGCGCCGTTAGAACCACCATCCTCGCTGCGCAACAGCCCTGTTGTCACTACAAGATACCGGGTAGATTGCCCGTCTTTTATTTTCCACTCAAGATTGTGTACGGGCTGTTCTGTAGTTACAGTACGATGGAGGTTTTCCATGAGGAGGGCGGATAGCTCACCGACATACTGGTCGTTTTCATCGACTACATATTTGTCAACCATGAGGTTGTTAGCTGCCTGATTGATCCCGATAATACCCCCTTCCTTATTGACAGCGATGATGCCAATGTCAATACATCTAAGAATGTCTTCATTAGATTTTTTCATGGCCTCCAATTTCTTACTGTTTTCCTTGAGCCTTTCTAGCATATTATGGAGGGCCCCTGACAAAACGCCAATTTCGTCTGTTCTTTCTAAGGGCATTTTACTTTCCAAATTACCTTGAGCAATTTGGTCGCATACTTCGGCTAAATTCTTGATAGGCCGTGATATATTGTGAGCCAGGAGAATACTTAATTCCACGGCCACAATGATACCAATCAGCGCAATTAGTAGGGTATACTTCTGCATCTCCAGCAGTTCATAAGCAAAGCCCGTTGTGTCATAAGAAATACCAATAACCCAGTCCCATTCAGGATAGTGAATGTACGCATTAATTTCGGATTCATTGTTTTCAAACCAAACACTGGTCTGGGCAGTCCAATTAGACCTGTCTTGCGGTTCTGCACCTGTCAGCAGGAGGTCTTTTTTCTGGTCATAAACCATAATAGCCTCTTTGCGGCTTTTAGTCAGGTATTTAAGGGCCTGGTTTTGTGCCTGCTCCTGGGAGAGATTACCTTCTTCTACCTCCAGGGCAAAGTTATCGAGATAATGAACGACATGGGTCAAATCATTGGCCATGTTGTTCTTCTGACTCTCTATTAAAAGCTTGTTGCTATTCCAGTAAAATACCCCTCCTACCATTAAGGTGGGTATGATTATCAGCAGCAAAAAGGGGATTAGGATTTTATTCTCAATATCAATTCTCAATTTTCTTCCCCTCTTTTTGATATGTTATGACGCTGACCACGTAAAAAAGGACAAAGGAGACGAAAACGCCAAAAACAGCGGGGTGGACGGTGATATGATCGAGAAACCCTGCTTTGCCCCTTAAATAAAGGGATACCAGATAGAAGAGGGTCAAGCCTGTCAGTCCACCACAAAAGGAGGCTATGGCTCCTTCCTTAGTAGCCTTATGCCAAAAGACACCACCATATAAAGGAACCAAAAAGGTTGAAGAAAAGATCCCCCAGACATGGCCGCCGAAGGTCAAAAGGCTCAAAGGAGGGGTGATAGAAAGAAGCAAAGCCAGGGTACCTCCAATACAAATAAAAACCCTGTTTACGAACAGGAGCTTGTCTTCTTCTGCCTGGGGGTTAAGATAGTTTTTGTAGATATCATGACTGAACCCGCTGGCAACTAGAAGCAGCTGGGAATTTGCTGTGGAGATAGCGGTGGCAATTAGACTGATGAGGACAAAACCGCTCCACCTGGAATAAAGGATATTATTAATAATATAGGGAAAGATTTCGTCAACTGAAGACACTCCTGTAAGGCTGGGAACAAGAACACGGGAACCTATACCGATCAGGATGAGACAAATGTAGATAAAGGCCAGGACAAGCACAGAAAGTCCTATCATCTTCAAAGCGACCTCTTTGCTTTGGGCCGAGATAATTCTGATGGCATACTGGGGGTTAGCCGCAAGTCCCAGGCCCCAGCCAAAAAATACAGTTACAATCAAGAGGGGAGGGTGTAAACCATAGGCAAAAGGATCTAACAAGGAGCCCCGTGGTGTTTGAGTGGCAAAGTCCTGAAATGGTTTAGTGTCGATGAGCATGGCCTGGCGATGGATCTCCGTTATATCGCCCAGATTACCCATAACCAGAGAAAGTGCCACCAGGGTACCCATGACAATTAAGATAAAATTAACTGCGTCGGTGCGAGCCACCGAATACAGGCCGCCAAATGTAGTATAGAGAATAAAAAGATAAACCAGGAAAATGGAGAGAGTATAGGGTATGTCCAAAAGTTGGGTCATGACAATACCAAAGCCCCTGATTTGAATCATGATATAGAATATATAACTAACTATAATGATGGCTCCACCCATGGCTTGAAAAAGACGACTCCCATACCGGATTCGGAAGAACTCGGGAATTGTCACAATATCGTAATCCTTTAACCTTACTGCCAGGATTACCAGGAGGGAAGCCCCCAGAAACCAGCCGATAACAGCGTACAATGCAGCGGAGTAGCCATAAGTATAAATAGAACCTGTCAAACCCTGCATAGAAGCTGCGCTTAGCCAGGTGGCGGCAAAAGTAAAAATACTCAAAGACAGCCCTAAAGAATTACCTGCCACATAAAAGTCCCGGCTTGATTTGGTTTTACTAATACCGTATTTACCCACTGAAAGAATTAGAATTGTGTAAAGGGTAAAAAAAACCAGATAAATCAGAGACTTATTCATGCTCATCTATCCGTCCCCTTTTAATCAAATACATGGCAATAGTATAAGGGGCCAGGGCGGAGAGAATAAAAGGCACCCCGATGACCAGCCAGGTCTTTACGGGAAGTCCCAGCCATCCTATTTTTTCCATAATAAAAACCTACCTTTATAAATAACTATAGATGAGGTCATATTAGAGATTTCATTTCTACATGAAACGTAATGTCTCCTGCAAGTATTTCTCCTATTCATTAACTGATTCTAATCCAAATCTTGGCTCGTGAGTGAGTAAGGGGAACAGGCACCTCCTTACAAAAAGTATAAACTTCTTCTTTTTTGAATGAAATAGAATAGCAATATGACAGCAATATATCGTTATGATTGACGAATAATTCTAATTCGTGCTATAATTTGCAAAAAGTTACATAGGTTTACCTCACTCCCCAGAGTGAGGTAGGGGTTGCGAATCGCCAAGAGTAATCCAGGGAGTGTGGCAGCGAGGAACTGGACCAAAGGGGCATTCGCCGAAGTGTGGGAGACTGGCCAAGGTTCCATGCTGGGACTGTATTGAAGAAATGCAGGACTGTCATCTGATATGAGCCCGTTATCAGATGGAGCACTATCTCACCAAGGGCAGGAAAGGGGGTAACCAGAGCGGTTACGCTAAAGGTTAGTGCCTTTAGCTTTTTTTGCGAGTTTTTTCCTACTATATAAAGTTATTTTGGTAAGTACCTGCACCCTCAACTTTTTTACGCATATATTGTTTCTAGTTACAGGGTCCTTGCAGGAAAAGGAGATCCTCATCGATGAGTGCCTCCTGAATCTAACCTCATAGGAAAGGTTGGTTTTAATGTTAGCCAGTTAAGATAAAGGGTCGTAACAAAAGCACTAAATACTGGCAATTTCAAAGGGAGCTAATTAATTTTATAAAAAGAGAGGAGTTGTTATTTAATGAGTAAATTTCCCCGAATGATTACGGCTATGGTGACACCTTTTAAAGATGATTTAAGCGTGGATTATGAGGGTGCACAAAAGCTAGCTCTACACCTCATCGAATCGGGTAATGACGGCCTTGTTATTGCAGGAACTACTGGGGAATCTCCTACCTTATCTCTAAAAGAAAAATTAAGTCTTTTTTCCGCTATTAAAGAGGCTGTGGGAAACAAAGGACAGATTATTGCCGGCACAGGTTCAAATTCTACAGCGGACAGTATTTACTTAACACAGGAAGCCGAGAAAATCGGTGTTGACGGAATTATGGCGGTTGTACCTTATTATAATAAACCTAACCAGGAGGGTATGTACCAGCATTTCAAGGCTATAGCCATGGAAACCTCACTTCCTGTCATGTTATATAATGTCCCCGGAAGAACCGGGACAAATTTATTGCCGGAAACTGTAGCCAGACTTTCAGCCATATCGAACATTGTAGCCCTAAAAGAAGCTGCCGGTAATCTTGACCAGGTCTCAACCCTGAAGACCCTTCTCCCGGAAAACTTTTTAGTTTTTAGCGGTGACGACAGCCTGACCCTTCCCATGTTATCAGTAGGTGCTTATGGTGTGGTAAGCGTAGCAGGCCATCTTGTGGGTAATGATATTAAAAAAATGATTGATTCTTACATAAGCGGTGATGTTCATCAGGCTAGAGCGATTCACCAGCAGCTTTTTCCTCTTTTTAGGGCAATTTTTGTAACCACTAACCCCATTCCTGTGAAGAAAGCTTTATCTCTTTTGGGGTTACCTTCAGGTAAGCTGCGTCTCCCCTTAGTGGAAGCTTCAACAAAAGAAACGGAAATCATCAAAGAAACCTTAACTAAGTTAAATCTTGTTTGAATTTATCAATTTTGAGGTGAAAGAAAATGAAGGTTCCCTTACTAATGACTCCCGGTCCTACCTATGTTCACGAAGATGTAAGAAGGGCCATGGCTATGGCTATTACCAACCCCGATTTGGATGAAAGTTTTTTTAAATTTTACAGGGAAACCTGTGGTAAACTTAAACAACTTCTGATTACACAAAATGATGTACTTATCTTATCAGGAGAAGGTATTTTGGGGTTAGAAGCTGCCTGCGCCTCTTTAATCGAACCGGGTGACCGCGTTTTATGTATTGATAACGGCATCTATGGTCATGGTTTCGGGGATTTTGCCAAAATATATGGAGGAAATGTCGTATATTTTAAATCCGATTATCGCAGGGCCGTTGATGTAAACGGATTAAGAGATTTTTTAGAAGAGGATCACAATTTTAAGATTGCCACCTTAGTTCATTGTGAAACGCCATCAGGGATAACAAATCCTGTGAGTGAGATTTGTCCCCTTTTAAAGAAGTATGGCATCATTTCCATAGTGGACTCAGTTTCGGCTATAGGCGGAGAGAATTTAAAAACTGATGAATGGCAAATGGATGTTGTCATTGGCGGTTCGCAAAAGTGTTTGTCTGCACCTCCCGGGTTAACGTTCTTAAGTTTGAGCAGGGAGGCGTGGCATAAAATCTTGCAAAGGGAAACTCCGGTTACGGGTTATTACGGAAACCTTGCCAACTGGAAAAACTGGTATGAAGAGAAATGGTTCCCCTATACCCAGCCTATCAGTGATATCTATGGGTTAAGGGTAGCGGTGGAAAGACTCCTGGAGGAAGAGAGTTTCGTTTTGAGACATAAAAAAATTGGGGAAGCCGTTAGACAAGCCTTAGTAGAATCCGGATTGGAATTGTATCCTCTAGATGGATTCTCCAATACCGTTACAACACTGCTTATTCCTGAAGGGCTGTCATTTAAGGATATTTATAGCACAATGCTTAAAGACTATAACATCATGATTGCCGGGGCCTTTGATTTTTTGAAGGACAAGGTCGTTAGAATAGGCCATATGGGCGAAAATTGCCATGAGGAAAAGCTCTATGTTACTTTAAAAGCGTTTAATAATGTATTAGAAAAGTTTAATGTTAAATTAAACAAGAAGATCTATCATATCTATCAAGAAATGATGGAATAGTTCAATATGTAGAGTGAATTTTGTATGTAAATGGAAACAGCGACTCGTATGAGCCGCTGCTTCCATTTAGTTACCAATATGACAGGATTAGAACCAATTGGCTCTTAAGGCATATACGCTATTCCGGTTAATGGATCCAATATATTCGCTTTTCCCAAGAAACCAGCCACAAATTCTGTAGCCGGTCTTTCGTACAACTCCTGGGGAGGGCCCTGTTGTTCAATTATTCCATTTTTCATAATGATGATTTTATCGGCCATGACCAGGGCATCTTCAGGGTCATGGGTTACAATTACCGCCGATACCCCGGAATTTTTGACAATCCTTTTAATTTCCTCTCTCATCTGTTTTTTGAGAAAAGTATCCAGGTTGCTAAAGGGTTCATCCATCAGTATCAACCCTGGCTTGGTGGAGAGAGCCCGGGCCAGGGCAATACGCTGCTGCTGACCGCCTGATAATTCGTGGGGATAGCGCTTTTCAAAACCCGTAAGATTGACCAGGCGTAATAATTTTTCACATTCTTGATGCTTTATTTTTTTATCTCTGAGACCAAAGGTGATGTTTTCAAAGACATTAAGGTGAGGGAATAAGGCGTAATCTTGAAAGACCATGCCAATATTGCGCTCCTCAGGAGGAAGGTTAAAATTCTGGCTGGCAATAAGCTCCTGATCAAAATAGATGAGCCCGCTGTCCAGGACTTCAAAACCTGCTAAGAGCCTGAGCGTCGTGGTTTTCCCACAGCCACTGGGGCCTAGCAAGGAAAGGATTTCTCCCTCCTCTACAGTAAAGCTGATGTTATTCACAGCAGGGGAGCCCCTGTGGTTGTAAGTCTTCGTCACGTTGTTAAGATACACCTTCATTTTTGTATCCTCCGTCTCTCCCCGCAATGAGCCTGATGGGGATGATAGAAACTAAGATCAAGAGAAGTGCCGCAGGTGCGGCGGCAATATAAAAACCTTCGCTGGCTTCAAGCCAGATGCGCACAGAGAGGGTATCAAAACCTGCGGGCCTTAAAAGCAGGGTCACAGGCAGCTCTTTAAGAGAGCTAATAAACATCAGAGTCCAGCCTGCTTTAAGCCCGGGGAGAGTTAAAGGAAATATTACCCTGCGTAAAACTCCCCATGGGCCTTCTCCCAGAGAACGAGCTGCATCCTCCAGGTTGGGACTGATGAAGACCAGGGAGGCTTCAAAACTCTGTAAACCCTGGGGCATAAATCTTATAATGTAGGCAATAACCAGCATAAGAAAAGTGCCGTATATCCAGGGTAAATAAGAATTGGCGAAAAAGAGAATACCGATAGCGATGATTACACCCGGTAGGGCATAACCGGCAAAACAACACCTGGCCATAAGTTCCCCAAAGAATCCGCCGTTTCTTTTATGCAAAATGCCAATGATGCTGGCAAATATCAGAGAAGCTGTGGCTGCCAGTGAAGAAACCAGGAAGCTGTTAAAGGTATATTTCCAAAATTCACTGAAGGTAATCTGTTTGAAAAGTCCCAAGATTAGCCAATAGACTAATGTTCCCACGGGAAGGGCAACGGCAAGGAGGAAAACACTACCTGCCAAGATGAGGGCGGGTATTCGCCAGTAATGTAGATTAATTGGTTCTTGTTTTTTCAGGATACCTTTCGACTGGTAATAAGCCTTATTTCTTTTCGTATACCATTCCCAAAACAGTAGTACGAAGGTTAAAAAGATAAGTACCAGGCTGAGGACTGCTGCTCCCGACCGGTCATACCTGCCGATTAACTGGGTGTAAATGGCGCTGGTAAAAGTAAAATATCTTAACATACCTACGGCCCCGAAATCAGAAAAGACGTAGAGTGCTGCCAGAATACTTCCTGCTCCCATACTGGGTCGCAGCAAGGGAAGAATTACTCTCAGGAATATTTGGGGCGGTTTTAAGCCTGCTAAGCGGGCGGCCTCTTCATAGTGAGGATTAATGCGCTGCAGAGCGGCACTAACCAGCAAAAAAACATAGGGGAAAGTATACAAAGTCATGATGAAGGCTACACCCGGAAAACTATAAATATTGATGTATTGGTTTTTCAAGATACCCGTGTTGCCAAACAAAGTGATATAGGAGAATGTCCCAATGTAAGGGGGGATTACCAGCGGTAAGACTAACAGCCAGCGCCAGATTTTGCTGCCCATAAGGTTTGTCCTTTCCACTAAAAAGGCCAGGGTAACCCCTATGAACAAAGTAAGGAGAGATACAACAAGAGTTAGACTCAGGGTATTCCATAATAATTGAGGTATCCTGGTGCTGAAAAGCCGATGCCAGACGGCTTTATCACTTCCCAATGCTCGTAAAATTACATAGCTGAGGGGAAGTGCCATCATCAAACTAATGATAAATCCGAGGAGAGCAAAACTGAAAGAAGGTGGCTTGTGCCATCTATTGTTCCAATAGGTCAAAAGGGCACTTAGTGCCCTTTTAGTTTTTGTGGCCATCTCCTTGTCCCCTTCGCTTTACGGCATACCGATTTTTTCTAACATGTTCATGGTATTGTTAAGCTCTTGCCCCAATACCTCTATATTTACCGCAGCACGCTTAAACTCTTTTAAGGACTTGGCTTCGAAAACTGGTACTCCTTCTACCACAGGTATTTCATAATTAAGTTCTGCAAATAATTTTTGCACATCCGGTTTGAGGAGAAAATCCATAAATTTCTTGGCATTGTCAATGTTTTTGGCTCCTTTGATAATAGCTGCTCCTGCTATATTGGTGGCAGTACCCATCTGGTCTTGACCCTGATCTGGGTAAATCGCTGCTACAGGTGAACCTTCCTGTTTCTGAAGGTGGTAATAGTAGTGGTTAACCAGGCCTAACTTAAACTCTCCGGCTCCCACAGCCTTCCGCACTTCTGTGTGGCCTTTGAGGACCTGCACCTTATTATCCATTAATCCTTTCAGGAACTTTTCCGTGGCAGCATCGCCCATTGTTTTTCGCAAAACGGTGACATGACCGATTAAGGATTCATTGGCGCTGCTGGCAATGGCTACCTGGCCCTGCCATTTTTTATCCGTTAATTCCAGTACAGATTTGGGTAGATCCTTTTCAGAAAGCAGATTGGTGTTATACATAATAACCCGGGCCCGGACAGAAAGCCCTATCCAGCTGCCGTCGGGAGACTTGAAGTCGGCAGGGACTTTTTCAAAGTCAGCAGGCTTGTAAGGGAATAAAACCTGTTCCATTTTAAGCTTTTCCAGTGTGCCGCCATCATTGGCAATAAACACATCGCCTTTGGGATTATTTTTTTCTTCCATGATGGCATTAGCCAGTTCCGAGGCCCCGCCTGTTCTTAATACTACTTTAATACCTGTTTGTTTTTCGAATTGCTCAATTACTGGCTTAATTAAGGCTTCTTTTCTTCCGGAATAAACAATAAGCTCTTTTACTTCGGGTTGGGCTGTTGGTGGGGTTTGCGTTTTACCGCAGCCGGCGGCAAAAGATGTGATAACGAATATCAGTAGCAATGTTAATAATAATGTTTTGTTCTTCATGAAAAACCTCCGTAGATATTGGTTATTCTAAAGCTGATAATGTATTGGCAATATAATACCTTAAAAATCCCTCCTTGAATAAATGATAAATTTTCTCAATTAATTAGAATGATAAAGCATTACTTCTTTTTGTACAATCCTCCAGCAAGACTAATTTAAGCCGGGAAGAACATGCTCTTTTAGTAACTCTGGACAAAGAATAAGCGAAAATTAGTCCAATTGTACTAAAGAAAGACGAATAAAAAAGAGAGTACTTGTCTTAAGGGTGATGGTGTTAGAAAGAAAAAAGAGGGAAGCGCAACTTGGTAAATGCGCCTCCCTTTATGGACGAAGATGGTTTTATGGGGGGTAATTTAGACCAGTGATTTTTTATAAGCAAAGAAATAAGTATTAATTAGCTTGATTTTCTGTGACCTTAGCCGTATCTGTCAACTTACGTAAATGATGGATATAGAAAACAACAACCATAGTGATTACTGCCAATGTTGACCACTTGTAAAGGGGGACATGTAACGAGGTGTAGATTCCTATATAACCAAACAAGATAAAGATTAAGCCGGAAACAAACTTCACTGTTTTTTCCGGTATTTTTTTACCCATGACTACACCCACTACAATACCGATTATATTTGAGACCATCATTCCCGCTGTAGAACCCGCCAATACTGTGAACATATTATGGTATTTTGCCGCCAGAGCAATGGTGGCTAATTGAGTCTTATCACCCATTTCGGCAATGAAAAAGGCGATGAACACTGTCCAGAAAGGACTGAAATATACTTTTTTGTCTTCTCCCTCCAGGGTATCCCCCCTAAGGGTCCATAGACCGAAGAAGATAAAAGACAGGGTAGCTAATAGTTGTATTGTATTCATAGGGATAAAACGGGTTAGATAATCACCGACTAACACAGCAAAAAAATGATTAAACACCGTTGCACCGAATACACCTGCTAATACGGTGAGCGGCTTATAGTGGGTAGCAAAGGCCATTCCTAACAACTGGGTTTTATCACCCATCTCTCCTAAAACAACTACAGCAAATGAGGTAATCAGTGTTTCCCATTGACTAAACAATTCTGTCACACTCCTTTATCTAAATTCTAGATTGGCTACCGCTCTTAATAGTTTTTTAATTAGAACCTCCTTTTCTTCAAAAAATAAAAGACCTTTAGACACACGTGATGTGTCTAAAGGTCTCGTTAAGCATGATTTATGCCGTCTTTGCCAGATTCAAGATCAGTGTGTTGACAAAGACTAACAAACTACTCCCCTTTAGAAACCGTATTTAGTACTTGCCCAAAATAGATTGTAACACTACTTTAAATATACGTCAAGATTTCATGATCTGTATTCATGATCTGTATAGAATATTTTAATCAAAAGTAAAACCTTGCTTAGTAAATAGTTTAATGCAAGTATCTACTACCAGGGGATCATATAATATTCCTTTATTAAGGGAAATTTCCTCTAATGCCTTGTCAATACCGAGGGTAGGCCGGTAAGGACGGTG
>JAIHAN010000055.1 GCA_020054815.1 Peptococcaceae bacterium
TTTCTGTGTAAACTTATCACCGGCGGCCTGACACTGGGGGCATTTCTCAGGCGCAAACTCTCCCGTATGCACATAACCACATACACTACAAATAAATTTTTTCATAATTAACTCCTCCTTGGTATTATTGTTAGTGTTAATATAATAATAGTAATTATTACTGTTTATGTCAATACTGTTTTTTAAAAAATAGGTTAATAACCTAATTATTTATAACTCTACGCCCCTTCTTAAGAGCTGAATTTTTTCTACAAATCTTCGGGCAGTATCAGTTACTAATTGATAATTGCCTTGTTTGGCACCCTCTGTTAAGGAACCACCTATTCCTACCGCTACCGCTCCTGCATCAAACCAGTTTTTTATATTATCAAGGGAGACTCCGCCTGTTGGCATGAGAGGTGCTTGTGGTAAGGGGCCTCTAACCGCTTTAATAAATGCAGGTCCTAGCATTTCTCCCGGGAATACTTTAACAATATCTGCTCCTGCCTCCATTGCCTCAATAATTTCTTTAATTGTCATAGCACCCGGCATTATAGGCACTTGATAACGGTTACAGAGTTTAATAACATCGGTATTTACATTAGGGGTAACCACATATTCTGCTCCTGCCAGGATGGCTATTCTTGCGGTTTCAGGGTCTAGTACTGACCCAACTCCTAAAATAATGTCCTCCTTACCACAATAATCGACTAAATTTTTTATAGCATCTATTGCATTAGGTACGGTCATTGTAACCTCTATGACAGAAATCCCGCCAGCTTTAATAGCCTCTACGGTTTTAATAGCCTTTTCAGTTGTTTCCGTTCTAACGATGGCTACAATTCCACTATTGAGTATTTTCCTTAATAACTGAAATTTTTTCATAGGAAATCCTCCTAACGTATCTTTTCTATGGAATATTCAAGGTTCAACTAACTTTACAAGCCCCTGGAAATCAGGGCTTCAATAACACTTTTAGATTGGCCTCTCCTGTCCTCATAAGGTTAATTCCCTCCTGGGCCTGGTCTAAAGGCAGTTTATGGGTTATCACTTTTCCTATTTCCGGGTACTTGGCAATCAGGTTTACGGCATGTACGAAATCTGTTTGTCGATATACTCGAGTGCCAATAATTCTTAATTCCGCAAAATTCACACGTTGCAAGTCAACAGGAGCTGGATGTTTGAATACACCTACTACTACTACCTGCCCTTGTATTCTGCAGTTTTTGATGGCCTCCTCTATTGTTATAGGTAGACCGACCGCTTCAAACACAATATCCGCGCCTTCTCCCTTAGTCATCTGCCTGATTGCTTTATCATCAGCACTGGCTAATACCTTAAAGCCCACACTTTCGGATATCCTACGGCGAAACTCATTGGGTTCAACAACAATTACCTGTCCTGCGCCATTAGCTTTTGCCACATAAGCAATCAAGAAGCCAATGGGACCTCCCCCCAGCACCAGGGCGGAATCCCCCAGGCGCAGGTCAGAGGACCTGACGGCATGCACCGCCACTGCCACGGGTTCTGCCAGGGCACCCAAATCATCTGACATTTGGGAGGGTAACTTAACTAATTGTGATATATTTACCCTCACAAATTCTGCAAACCCTCCATCAGCATCTATTCCTGACAGGCCTAAGGATTTACAGACATGGCTGTTGCCGGTAAGACACGGTACACACCGGTTACACGTAAGCAAGGGATTAACAGCAACCAGATCTCCTATTTTAAATTCACCATCGTAATCTTCCGGAAGCTCAGCAATTCTGCCAGAAAACTCATGACCTAAGACCAGTGGGGCCTTTGCCCGGGGGTGAGTGCCGGAATAGATATACATATCACTCCCACATATTCCGGCATAACTGATCCGAACTAACGCCTGTCCTTCTGAGATCATTGGTTTAGCAATATCCTCATAACGTATCTCTTCTTTACCCCAATAACGTACAGCTTTCATTTTATCCTCCTTAAAAAGCATAGGCCAGGTATCCCCCGTCCACAGGGATGACTGTACCGGTAACAAAGTCAGAAGCAGCCGAAGCAAGGAAAATAGTTGTGCCCACTAAATCACGGGGATTCCCATATCGCTTCAGCGGGGTATCGCCGGTAAGCTTAGCTTCCACTTCCGGCTGCGTTAAGACCTTTTCGTTTAGAGGGGTTACAAAGAAACCCGGGGCAATAGCATTGACAGTAACGCCATAGGGTCCCCATTCACTGGCCAGGACTTTGGTTAACTGGTTTACTCCCCCTTTCGTGGCACAATAGGCACTGGAACGGGTTATTCCTAAAAATGCCCCCATGGAAGAGATATTAATGATTTTACCGCTCCTTTGTTCAACCATAAGCGGTCCCAACACCTGACAGGCTAAATACATGGCCTTAAGATTCACGTCCATCACACGGTCCCATTCAACTTCAGTAATTTCCAGGAATGGTTTTTTTACTAATGTTCCCGCTGCGTTTACCAGGATATCTACCCTGCCAAATTCAGCAACAACCTGTTCTCTTAGTTTTTCCAACTGGTCCCTGCGTGTGGCATCAACAGAGACCAGCATGGACCGCCGGCCCAGCGTCTCAATTTTTCTTACCAGTTCTTCATTTTTTTCCTCGTTTCGGCTCACGGGTATCACATCAGCTCCTGCTTCGGCCAGGCCTAGACTCATTGCGGACCCCAAACCACCGTTGGCTCCTATAAACACCGCTACTTTACCCGCTAAATCAAAAAGCTCCAACCCCATATACACACTCCTTTACCTTATATTTTGGCCATATCTCTCATCTTCACTTGTTCGTTCAGGCCGATCAAGCCGGTAGTTTCACAGCATCACTACGGAAAAGAACAGTTTATTGGTTTACCCAGTTAGGCGGCGTCTTGCCCTGCAAAGCGTCCACCAGGTTCTGGGCGGCAGCCATTCCCATACGTTTATTGGCTTCATATGAATAGGCGCCAATATGGGGACTTACGACTACGTTATTAAGCTTGAGGAGTGGATTGTTCTTGTCGGGGGGTTCCGGGCTGAAAGCATCAAGGGCTGCGCCGGCTAAACGCCCTTCTTCCAGTGCAAGCAGTAAGTCTTCTTCATTTATGAGCTCCCCACGTGCTGTATTAATAAGAAAAGCTCCCTGTTTCATTTCTCCAAGTGTGGTCTTATTAATTATGTTCCGCGTCTCAGGTGTTAATGGTAAGTGCAGTGAAAGGAAGTCGGCCTTTTCGATTGCTTCACTTAGACCTGTCAGAATGACACCGTTTTCCCTGGCAAATTTCTCATCGGGATATTTGTCGTATGCCAAAACTTCCATAGAAAAACCTTTAGCTCGTAAAGCCACTCTACGGCCAATGGCACCAAAGCCTAATAAACCAAGGGTCTTACCGTACAGCTCAGGCCCTGTGAGACGCAGCCACTGACCTTCCTTTGTAGATTTGTCGGCCAGTGGTATTTTTCGTGCCACAGCGAGCATGAGGGCAAAAGTCAAATCAGCTACCGCTTCACTGTTGGAGTCGGGACAGTTTGTCACTTTGATCCCCAATTCCCTGGCCCTTTCCAGGGGTATATTATCCACGCCTACCCCGTGCTTGGCCACTACCTTCAGTTTTTTCCCTTTTTCCAGGACTTTGGTGGTAACGGGGTCCACTCCTACCAAAAGTCCATCATAGTCGGGGATATATTGGCAAAGCTCCTCTTCCGTCATGGGTCTGCCCAATGGATTCTTATGGACTTCCAATCCGGCATCCTGCAGTATCCTTAAGGGTTCATCACTGTGTTTTCCAAAGGACAGGGCTGTAACCAGTACTTTCATTCTTTTATCTCCTCTCTGACTGCACCTTGTACCGTAGACCCTACGGATTTGGCATAGTAATAAAGTAGACTGCGTTGATCAATTTCCTTTTCCGGTTTTCGAACAGTTCTTTTCTTTAAATCACCTTCGACTAAAATATCCAGTCTTCTTTCCGGTATATTAATATATACTAAATCTCCGTCCTGTACATATGCTATTGGGCCATCCAGTTCCGCTTCCGGCGAAACATAACCAATGGAAAGGCCGGAGGAAGCTCCGGAATACCTTCCGTCGGTAATAATGGCTACATGAGGTACCTGGTGGACAATTTCTGTAAGCCTGTGCAATTCCCTCATCCCCGGTCCCCCCTGAGGTCCCTCATAGCGTACCACCACAACATCCCCTTCTTTGATATCTCCTTTAAATGCCGCTTCCATGGCGGCATCTTCCGAGTCAAAAACCCTCGCCGGACCCTTGAAGACCCGCTCCTGTTGGTCGATGGCAGATACTTTTACAACAGCACCCTCAGGTGCCAGGGTTCCATACAGTACAACAATCCCCCCCTCAGGTTCCAGGGGGTTGTCGAGGGAACGTATTACGTTTCTGTCGAGTACTCTTTTGTTTTTGGTATTCTCCGCGAGTGATTTGCCTGTAACTGTAATAACGTCTGCCTGTAGTAGGGGAAGAAGCTCTTTTATAACAGCCCCGACACCTCCTGCTAAATAAAGGTCTTTCACCGTTCTTTCGTCGCTGTTGGGGGTTATTGCAGCGAGAAGGGGCGTCTTTTTGCTGATCTCATCGAAATCTTTAAGCTCTAAGGCTATGGAGGCCTCCCGTGCCAATGCCAGAAGATGTAAGACACTGTTCAGTGAACCTCCTAAAGCGGCGACAACTGCGATGGCGTTTAAAAAGGCCTCCCGTGTCAGGATATCCCTGGGTTTTAGGTCCTCTTTCACAAGCTCTACTATCCTCCGACCGCTTGCTTCAGCAATATTTAACGAGAGCGCTGAATTTGCCGGGGCAAGAGCCATATCAGGAAGAGTCATTCCCATGGCTTCTGCCACAACACACATAGTGTTGGCTGTACCCAGGAAGGGACAAATCCCGGGGCCCGTGTAATATGATAATGTTTTTTCAACCAGTTCTTTCTCGCTGATTGTACCCGCCAAAAAGTCCTTTCTTGCTTTTTTTGATTCTTTAGGGGTGATACAGTTTAAAGTAGGCCCCCCCGTTACAATTATGGAAGGTATATTCATCCGCGCAGCCGCCATCAGCATGGCGGGGACAATTTTGTCGCAGGAAGCGATGAGTATCATCCCGTCGAAAATCCCATGTCCACTGACCATGGCCTCTACCGAATCGGCAATCAGTTCCCGGCTCGGCAGAGGATACCTCATGCCGCCATGTCCCTGAGTGATACCATCACAAATAGCAATGGTGTTAAATTCCAGCGGCAAGCCTCCAGCCGCCAGGACGCCTTGCTTGACCCGCTCCGCTACCTGGCGCAAATGTACGTGCCCCGGGACAATCTCGTTCCAAGAGTTGGCAATGGCGATGATCGGTCTGTCCAGCTGTGTGATATTAATGCCCGTTGAGCAAAGATGTCCTTTGGAAATTGCCCTTTGGTAGGAAGGAAAACTCTGAAGTCGATTCGGGCTCATTACAATCACACTCCTTAATCTCTTACCTTTTCATTTTAGCCAGCATGGCGAAACTTTCCTGTAACCCCCAGTATGTCTTCTCATAGACCTTGTATATTTCCTGGTATAGCCTGTGGTTTTCCCAATCCGGTGTACACTGATAACTGGTGGTTACCATTTTTTCGGCTACGTTGACGGAAGGGATGATCTTAAGGGCCGCCATCCCTAAAATAGCTGCCCCCAGGGCCGAACCTTCCACACTATCAGGCACTTTTACCTCACAGCCAAAGACATCACTCAATATGCTGAGCCATAAAGGAGAACGGGCAAAACCACCGGAGGCCCGTATCTCCACAGGTTTCCCGTTGAGCTCTGCTAAAGCCTTATACACACTGTACATGCGATAGACCACACCCTCCATGATGGCCCTGGCCACATGTTTCTTGGTGTGCTCCAATCCCAGTCCAAAAAGCACTCCCCGCGCATTGGCATTCCAGTAGGGGCTTCTCTCCCCCGCTAAAAAGGGTAAGCAGAGGAGCCCGTCGGAACCTGGGGGTATTTCCTGTGCCCAGCAGTTCATCACCTCATAATCCCCTGTACTTCCCAATTCCATATCATCCGTCATGATTTTGTCTCGATACCAGCGGTAGACAATGCCACCGTTGTTAATGGCTCCCCCGGAGACCCACATGTTATCTGTCATTTGATAGCACCAGGTCCGACCTTGGGGGTCTATTTTAGGTTCCGGCGACATTACCCGTACTGCCCCGCTGGTTCCTACCATTGCCGTCATAATGCCCTGGCCCACAGCCCCCGAACCAAGATTAGAACACGTACCGTCACCGCCCCCTATGACCCAGGGTGTGCCCGGGTCTAATCCCATTTCCCTGGCCCAGACAGGTCTGAGGGGAGGAAGTACGGTTTGGGTTGAAACGAGGGTTGATAGTTTCTCGGTGTTAATCCCTATCAGCTCCAGAACTTCGTTATCCCATTTCAACTCATGAAGATTCAACAGTCCCGATCCGGAGGCGACAGAAAAATCCACAAGATACTCTCCGGTGAGCTCGGCCAGAATATATTCTTTTATGGAAATAAATTTATGAGCTTTCTCAAATACATCTGGCATCTGTTTTTTCCACCAGAGAAGCTTACCGGGTAAATACATGGGATGGGGAGGACAGCCTGTTCGTTGATAAAAGTAATGAGGAAGCCTTTGCTCCTTAATGAATTCCACCTCAGCCAGGGCACGGCTGTCAGCCCAGGGTAAACAATTGGTCAATGGTGTATTCTGATGGTCTACAGCCAGGACACTGTGAAAAACAGAACTTAGGGATATCAATTCAATCCCCCAGTTCTCATCTTTTAGAGATCCTAATAATTCTTTAAGACAGCGGACGAAAGTGTCTAGAATCAGGCGGGGGTCCTGTTCCGCCCAACCCCATCTAGGGTGGATCAAGGGGTATTCCATAGTACGACTGCCAATAATATTTCCTTCAAAATCAAAAGCCACAACTTTACAACTTCCAGTACCTATATCCCCACCAATCACCGCTCTTTTTTGCATACTTAACCTCCTAGTATCGTTTTAAAGCTATACTATGCCGCACTTTTTCCAAAGCAGCAATACTCTCTTTTTGCCGGAGAAAGGAAACGCCAACAATCAGTAAATCAATGACACAAAGCTGGGCAATGCGAGCAGCCATGGCCTCACTTCGGAAAGTAGTTTCCCTGGCCGCTACATAGAGGGAGATATCAGACACTTTGGTAATGGGGGCCCTCATATAGCTCGTGATACAAATGGTCTTAGCCCCTGAGGCCTTAGCATGTTTGAGTGATTGAATGGTATCTTTGGTACTGCCTGAATGAGAAATACCAACCGCAACATCATGTTCAGTAAGAAATCCTGCAGAAATAATCTGCATATGAGAATCTGCATAAGCCGCAGACGGTATCCCCGTTTTAAACATTTTGTGGTGAGCATCCAGGGCAATAAAACCAGACGCCCCCACACCGTAAAACTCCACCTTATTGGCATTGGCGATAATGCTTATGGCTTTTTCCAGTTCAGCTATATCTATCATCCTTAAAGTATCGCTTAGCGTCTGGATTCCACTGTAAAATACCTTCTGGGTAATTGTACTAATATTGTCAGTTAGGTCAATTTCTTCATGGATTCCTTTTAATGGGTCCACAAGGTCGTTATATAATGCATTTTTAAGTTCCTGAAAACCGGAACAGCCGATTTTTTTACATAACCTAACAATAGTGGCAAGTGCTGTTTCTGTCTTTTCGGAAAGGTTTGTGATGGTCATATGCATAATCTCTTCCGGGTTTTCTAATATAAAATTCGCAACTTTGCTTTCTGCTGGTTTTAAATTAGGTACAATACTGCGTAAACGGACCAGAATACCGGACGGTTTAGTGAAGGAGTTCATCCTATCCCCCCCTTTTGATGTCTTTTTCTTTTTATTATAATACTAATATTCAACTATTTTCCGTTTTTCTCCTCCTAAAAAGGAAAATATTTTTTCAGTTTATACAACACGCCCTTGATTTAATAAAGAATCCCCATGATTCCATTGGGCAAATTTTTACAAACACCAATAAATAAATTAGGAAATTTTTTTACTGATCGAGAAGGAATTTTGCAAAGTACGTCAAATCTTATTCTATAGAGTTTTTAATAAAATTGTGAAAAAGGAGGGATACTGACAAGGTTAGTTAGTTAAACAACCACCTGTAAATCATTTTGGGGAGGTCAATATTATGTGGAAAAGAATCCTTGCTCTCGTTTTGGTACTTACTTTTGTGTTTAGTTTAGCAGGTTGTGGTAAGCCGGCCCCTGCACCAGCACCAGACGCCAATAAAGAAAAGAAACCAGAAGTTAGGGTTGTCAAAATTGCTAACTATTTCCCGCCCACCCACCCTCAGAATATTGCTTTGAAAGAAAAATTCAAACCCTACCTTGAGGAAAAAACAAACGGTGCTTTCAAAGTTGAAATTTACGACAACAATCAATTAGGTTCCGAAAAAGAATTTATTAACGGCGTAAGCATGGGAACCATTGAAATGGCTGTAGCAGGCCTCCTACAAGCGGAAATGCTTCCAAAATTAAAGATTCCTGAATTCCCGTACCTCTTCAGAGATTATGATCATGCTATGAAGGTATTAAACGGGCCTATTGGCGAAGAAATTACCCAGGGTATGATTGAAAAAGGGACACGTCCTCTAGCCTGGAGCGTAAACGGGCTCCGTGCCATTTCTAACTCCAAACACCCCATTAAATCATTGAAAGATACAAAAGACATTAAATTAAGAGTTCCCACCAACAGTATCTTTATTGACGGCATGCAGGCCCTCGGCTTTAACACAGTTTCTATGCCAATGACCGAACTCTTCAGTGCCCTCCAGCAAAAGGTTGTTGACGGCCAGGAAAACCCTGCACCTACTGTGCTCACCAGCGGATGGTATGAAGCGCAGAAATATATCACCCTCTCCTATCACATTCTGGGACCCAACATCATGATGATCAGCGAAAAGTTCTGGCAGACCCTCACGCCTGAACAACAAAAAATCTTTAAAGAAGCGGCTTTAGAGTATGCCAAATATGAAGTTGATCTGATGAAGAAATTTGACCCAGAGGCTTTGGCCAAATTAAAGGAAAAAGGTCTCCAAATAGATGAACTGACTGATAGACCCGAGTGGGAAAAAGCGGTTCAACCCGTTTATGAGAAATGGTATAAGCAGTATCCCGAATTCAAGGATATTGTGCAAAAAATCAAGGATACCAAGTAAAGACAATTATGCCTTTAAAACTTAATAAGAGAGCCGGCTCTTCCGGCTCTCTTAATATTGTTTTTACTCATTTCTTATTACGGGGCCTTTGCGCAGCTAAACGGGAGGTGTATTAATGAAAATTTTACGCTATGCTGAACGTGCTTTGGAACTATTTACTGCTTTTCTTTTAGCCTGCATGGCTATCATTGTCTTCATCAACGTAGTTGCCCGTTATGTCTTTGACAAAGCCTTCCCCTGGAACGAGGAAATATCTCTTTTTATGTTTACATGGGTAGTTTTCCTGGGGGCTCTCCTGGCTTTCAAGCGCCACCGTCATCTAGGCCTGGACATTGTTATCAACCTGCTGCCCAACTTGGGAAAAAAGGTGGCCGCATTTATAGGGAACATCCTGATGGCAGGTGCCCTGTTGATTCTCATACAGGGGGGTATTAAATTCTATTTTCAGACTGTGGTCTGGCCCGCACCGGCAACCCAGATTCCTTACGGATATGTTAACGCCGTTGTTCCTTTTTCTGCTTTTTTTATGCTCCTACTCCTCATCAAGGATACTGTTGAGATTTTCCAGAAAGAAAAAAACGAGGGTGAGGGGGGAACACAATGTTAACTATTTTTCTAGTATCGTTATTTGGCTTCTTAGCCTTCGGCATACCGGTGGCCTTTGCCTTGATTCTCAGTACCGCTGCCCTCATGCTCTTCCACAACAACTTTGACGCCCAGATTGTCGTTCAGCACATGATGGCCGGGGCGGAAAACTACACCCTGATGTCCATCCCCTTCTTTATGCTGGCAGGAGAAATCATGAATCAAGGCGGCATTTCTGTCCGCATCGTAAAGTTTGCCAATGACCTGATTGGCCACGTCCGCGGAGGTTTGGGCTATGTAACTGTAGTAGCCTGTATGATTTTTGCCGGCGTCTCCGGTACTGCCGTTGCCGACACTGCGGCAGTTGGGTCTATTCTCCACCCTGTTATGAAAAAAGAAGGATACGAATCGGACCGCAGTGCAGCCCTGATCTGTGCAGCAGGATGCACCGGCCCCATTATCCCGCCAAGTATGCCCATGATTCTGTACGGTGTTATCGGCGGAGTTTCCATTGTAGGCCTCTTCTTAGGCGGAATCGTACCAGGCCTTATCATGGGTTTTGCCCTGATGATCTACTGGTATATTCATTCCCGTAAAAAAGATTACCCGGTGAAACAGCGTGTTCCCTTTATCCAACTTTTGAAAAGTATGCTTGACGCCATTTGGGCCCTGATCCTTCCCCTGGTTATTATGGGGGGTATTGTATTTGGAATTTTTACGCCGACTGAAGCCGCTGTAGTAGCGGTATGGTATGCTTTCTTTGTCTCCTTTTTTATTTATCGTGAATTAAAATTAAGTAAACTTCCAGAGATACTACTTGATGCAGCCATAAGTTCTGCTGTTGTGATGTTTGTGGCATCAGCAGCTACTTCAACCGCCTTCATGATTACCGTCGGCAGGATACCTCAAGCCATTGCAGAGGTGATCACGTCCATTTCCACCAACCCCTTAGTGGTTATGTTTATCATTAATATCTTCCTCTTACTTGTCGGTGCTGTATTAGACTTAACACCTGCTATGCTTATTTTAGCCCCTATACTTATACCTCTTGTTAAAAACCTGGGTATTGATCCTCTATACTTCGGGGTAGTTATGGTCTTTAACCTCTGTATAGGTCTCCTTACCCCCCCTGTAGGAACCGTTCTTTACGTTGGCTGCGGGTTAAGCGGCCACTCAATTATGCAGCTTTCCAGGCGGGTATTGCCATTTGTCGTTGTGCTTATCGCCGTCTTGTTTTTAATCACCTATGTCCCGGAAACCATCCTTTTTATCCCCAAATGGTTCCAGGGACGGTAATTTGTCTAATAACATTCAGTTAGAATAAGACACTTTAAAATTCATATTACTTACCCTCCCATTTACGTACCCCTTTCGGGGTTCTTTTTTTCATTCCTATATATCGACAAATATCCATTAGCTAGTGAGTATAAGTCCATTTAACAGTTAACTATATCCAAAAAAAACATTCCAAAAATTAGTGATAGCAAATGTGAGCGTGAGATTTGCTGTCTTTTTTTAGCCTAATTTTACCCAATCATGATTAATACTAAAAAATCGCCGTTTTTTCCTCTTGAAACATGAAAAACCGGTTTTTTATAATTCAAATTGGAATTAGCACTCGCTTTGATTGAGTGCTAACAATATGTACAGGAGGTGAATGCGATGAACATTAAACCCCTTGCAGACAGAATTTTGGTCGAACCGGTAGAAAAGAATACGGTAAGCCCCGGCGGTGTGATTATCCCCGACACAGCCAAGGAAAAGCCCCAGGAAGGTAAAGTACTGGCTGTTGGTCCTGGAGCCATGGGAGATAACGGTCAGCGTATTCCCTTAGAGATTAAAACCGGTGACCGGGTTCTCTTCTCCACCTATGCCGGAACAGAGGTGAAACTGGACGGCAAAAAGCTTTACATAATGAAAGAAAGCGAAGTATTGGCCGTCCTGGAATAAACTTTCCAAACAAGTATCGGAAGGAGGTAAACTATGGCTAAAGCCCTTGTTTTCTCGGAAACTGCCCGCAGATCCCTGGAGAAAGGTGTCGATACTCTGGCTAATGCCGTCAAAGTTACCCTGGGTCCTAAAGGGCGCAATGTAGTTCTCGCCAAAAAATTTGGTTCTCCCACCATCACCAACGATGGTGTCACCATTGCTAAAGAGATTGAACTGGAAGACCCATATGAGAATATGGGAGCCCAGCTGGTGAAAGAAGTAGCCAGCAAGACCAATGATGTCGCGGGCGACGGTACCACGACGGCTACCGTTTTGGCTCAAGCCATTATCAAAGAAGGTCTTAAAAATGTAGCTGCCGGAGCGAACCCTATCTTCCTTAAGAAGGGTATCGAAAAGGCAGTTAATGCAGTAGTGGAAGAGCTCCACAGGATTAGTAAACCCATTGAAAACCGGGCTGAGATATCCCAGGTGGCCACCATTTCCGCCAATGATCCGGAAATTGGTAATATTATCGCCGATGCCATGGAAAAAGTGGGTCGCGAAGGTGTCATTACTGTAGAAGACGGCAAAACCATGGGTATCAACTTAAAAGTCGTGGAAGGTATGCAGTTTGACCGCGGCTATATCTCTCCCTACATGGTTACCAATACTGAACGCATGGAAGCCGTATTGGAAGAGCCTTACATTCTTATTTGTGACAAGAAAATCAGTGCCATCAGGGACCTGCTCCCTGTGCTTGAGGAAGTCATAAGGGAGGGTAAACCCCTCTTGATTATCGCCGAGGATGTAGAAGGTGAAGCCCTGGCCACCTTAGTGGTCAACAAACTGCGCGGCACCCTGAAGTGTGCAGCCGTGAAAGCCCCCGGCTTTGGTGACAGGCGTAAAGCCATGCTCTCCGATATCGCGATTTTAACCGGAGGCCAGGTCATCTCCGAAGAGCTGGGCTTTAAACTGGAAAACGTTAAAGTATCCATGCTGGGCCGGGCCCGTTTAGTAAGAGTGGAAAAAGAGAACACCACCATCGTTGACGGTGCCGGCGACCCCAAAGCCATCCAGGCCAGAATAGCCCAGATCAGAACAGAGAAAGAAGAAACCAAGTCTGAATATGACAGAGAAAAATTAGAAGAGCGTCTGGCCAAACTCTCCGGCGGCGTGGCTGTTCTGGAAATCGGTGCCGCTACAGAGACTGAAGCCAAAGAAAAGAAAATGCGCATTGAGGATGCCTTAAACTCCACGCGGGCTGCTGTAGCCGAAGGTATCGTCCCCGGTGGCGGCACAGCCCTCTTACAGGCAGCCAGAGTGCTGGATAAAGTTGAAGCTCAAGGCGATGAATTGCTGGGCGTACAAATCGTACGTAAGGCTTTGGAAGAACCCCTGCGGCAGATTGCTTACAATGCCGGCCAGGAAGGTTCCGTCATCGTGGAAAAGGCCAAAGACTTACCCCAGGGCCAAGGTTTTGACGCTGTCACCGGTGACTTCACCAACCTTATGGAAAAGGGTATCATCGACCCCACCAAGGTGACACGCAACGCCCTGCAGAATGCAGCCAGCATCGCGGCCATGCTCTTAACCACTGATGTGATAATTACAGATATACCCAAGAAAGAAAACACTCCTCCCATGCCCCCCATGGATTATTAAAAAACAAGCAGGGACCTCTGAAAAAGAGGTCCCTGCTGTTTTTTCAAGAAACCTAATTGAACACAACCCTTCCATCCTCTCCCACTTTAACAAAACTAATGGGAACGGGGGAAGCAAGTTTTCGTACCTCATTAAACTTCCCGTTAAATTCTCCCACCAGGATAGAAGATACCAATTCCCCATCTACTAATTTTCCCAGGTAGATCTTATCTTCCCGGTCAACACCAATTAAGGCGTAACTCCCTTTTCCCATCTGGATTTGTTTAATCTGCCCTTTATTGTTAAGCGTATATACAGCCCCTTTTGACGCACTGTCAAAGACTAAAATATCCTGTTTGGAAAGTCCGGCGATTCTCCTAATCTGGGATGTTTTTACATCCACCCTGCGCAAGCGATTACCGGTATCGCTACGATAAACAGTCATGTAATTTCCACTTTGCATAAGTACATGGAGGACATTAGCCGGTCCGGAAAAAGCAACTTCCGTAATCTTTGTGCCCTTGCTTAAACTATCCACCTCCCAGGTGACAGGCTTATCCCGGTTCTGCAGGTTGAAGCCCTGAAAGATCATACTTGTCCCCGGCTTTTCCTCCGGGGTTAAGCCAAAAAGAGCCAGATTCTTCTCTTCAAACAAATTAAAGTAGGTAACAACCCCTTCTTCATTTAAAAGTACTTCTTTAACAAATCCATCATTTGTAACTATTTTTACTTCCTTTCCGGAAACCAAAGCAAAAGCAGTATTCTCACTAGAACTAAGAGTTGTTTTAGTGCTGTTCCCCGAGATTACAGCTTGCTGCGAGAAGCTGACTGTAGGGGCAAACACCACTGCCTCCAGGTACTGATATATGGCTAACTGAAAAACAATAACTGCAAGCACATAGTAGATTATTTTTCTCATCCAGAACCACCTACTTCCTGACAATAAAGGCCGTGGGAACAGTACGTTCGCCAAGTATCCCCATCATGTTGGAAGGCCTGTTAATGATTTTACCATTGTAATACATGGCCGTACTGGAGCCGCCATCCAGATTGGCCGCCGTATAAGCGCCGTTTTCGTACAGGATATTCTGTACGTCAGCCAGGGTAGCCCCGATGGAATAAGGAGGCTGGCGGCCGTCAATAACCAGCAAAAGAATGGTTCCATCCTTCCGCTGCCCGATGGCGGTCCTGGGGGCTATTCCCCACCCCCCATCTCCCTGGGTTATTTGTTTCTTGCCATTTATGATGAGAGGGGGTAAGAAGGATACTCCTTCTCTGATTTGCATTTTTTTCATTTCACTAACAGTATAGTTTCCAACGATCAAAGTCCCCCGCCCGTCTAAACCCACCAGGTTTACGGGGCCTTTTAAATTTTCTCCGGCGATAAACTTACCGTTTTGTATCACCACACCATAAGGTATGGCTCCTGTACCTTTTCCCTGGGGATCGTCAAAACCTCCCCCATTAATGGCGGCTATGGCCCCATACCGTTTAGCAATTTCACTGGTAGTTTGCCCTTTTTTACCCAAATGTTCAGAAATCCCTACTTTAACCCGGGTGGGATCGGCCACCTCCAAAAGGAATCCTTTAAACCGGGCTCCCTCGATTTCTATCAATTTGATGGAATTACTATGGCTCAGTTTAAATTGCGGGAGTTTTAAACTAATACGGTCTACTTTATTGGGTGAAGCCATAACCTTATCAATTTCCCTTTGATCCATAAAGTAATTTAACCAATGGTGGTGCCTGGAAGTAGCCACAGCCCCAATCGCGGCATTTCTTAGATTGTCGAAAGGCCCGTATAGTGCCACAAATGGGAATGTGAATAAGAATAATATAAAGTTAATTAAAAGAAAATAGCCTGTTTTCTTAACGACATTTTTGTTTACCCTCATTTTAATTTTGTCCCACATATTTGTTACCCCCAGAACCTTGCTCATTATATTGTAAACGAAAAAGGTTCTATTACCACACTAATTTATAAGACTTTTAATATTTGAATATATTTTTTTAAGAAAAGCTGGGGTGTTTCTACTACTTACATTCCGGAAGACTTAATACGTTATCTGGCTGTTCCCTATCAGCAACTGTCTTAAGATACTAATGACCGTATTGCATTCATTGACAATTGCATTTGTATTATTTATCTTAGTTTTTGATGGTAGATTTTAGGGTTGCATTTTTTGACGAGGTATGCCAAAATAACTTTGGAATATTTTATACATTGGAAGGCTAAACGGAAGGTAATTATACTAGCCGAAAGCATTTCAATATTATTCCTTAATATTTATGAAACATAACTCTACTTAAAAATAATTTGAGGATGTTTTAAATGACGAAAGGGCAGATTGAAGCAAAGATTAGTGAGATAGTAACTAAGTTTGAAGTAGAATTTATGGGTAGAGGCCCTAAACAGATAAGAACGAGAATTTTTGAAGATTTGATTATTATAAGACAAAAAGGCTTCCTTAGCCAGGCAGAGCAAAGATTAGCAGAAGATAAAAGTGGTGTAGAATTAATAAAGAAGATCCGAACCATGTTATTCGAAAATGCAAAAGAATATTTTACAAAACTTATTAAAGAAATTATTGATATTGACATAATAAGTATACATTCTGATGTAAGTACGAAAACCGGTGAAAAAATAATTGTAATAACTGTTAGCCAAGATCTAGAAGAGAAATTAAGAAATTAGGTTGGAAGACCGCACGAAAGGTTATAAATACCAGTCGTAGTGTAAGCCAACATTTATTAGTGTAAGTGACTGATAAATGTTGGTTTTTTGTTTTATTACAATCCATAGATGGGATAAGGGGCAGAATATTACTCGGATAAAATTATTTGATTGGTGAAAAAAGAAAATAGAGAAAACAGCAAAAAATTGTTAGAGGGATAGTAAATGAAAAAGATAAAAGTTTTCGGTATGGCAGCAGAAAAAGGCAGATGGCTATATATTCCTTTAGGGATAATCATCTTTATGTGTTTAGGTACAGTATATTCATGGAGTGTTTTTAGGAAACCTCTAGAAAATTTATTTAATATAGGCGCAACTCAAAGTGGGTTACCATATATGTTGTTTTTGGCATCCTATGCAATTTTAATGCTTATATCGGGAGGATTTATAGACAAATATACTCCTAAAACAATAATTATAGTAGGCGGGATAGTTGTTGGCTTTGGATGGATTTTATCGGGATATGCCTGGAATATTAATGTGCTGTCTATAACATATGGGATAATTGCTGGTGGTGGTGTTGGAATAGTTTACGGAGTTCCAATTGCAGTAATTTCAAAATGGTTTCCTGATAAAAAAGGATTAGCAGTTGGTTTAACTTTATTAGGTTTTGGGCTATCTCCTTTTGTAACTGCACCTTTGGCTAAATGGCTTATAGATTTTTATGGTCCCCTCCAGACT
>JAIHAN010000056.1 GCA_020054815.1 Peptococcaceae bacterium
AGGATGTAAAAGACTTTCCCGGAGCAGGTGCCGCCGGTGGTTTAGGAGCAGGTTTAATGGCCTTTTGTCATGCCCAGCTGCAAAGAGGCATTGAAATAATTATTCAGGCTACCAGGCTTGCGGCAAAGATGGCAGGTGCCGATCTGGTAATTACAGGCGAAGGGCAGATCGATTTCCAGACCGCCCATGGCAAAACCCCCATGGGCGTAGCAACTGTGGCTAAAAGTATGAACATCCCTGTCATTGCCCTCGTAGGCAATATTGGACGCGGAGCTGACATGCTTTATGACCTGGGCATAAACGCTATTTTTTCCATTGCCGAAGGGCCCATGGGGCTTGAGGAGTGTATGAAGAATGGTGCGGAACTAATGGAAAGGGCAGCTAATAGAGTAATGCGGGTAATAAATATAAATTTGTTGAGATAATAGAAAAGAAGGATTGAGAACGGCTCAATCCTTCTTTTCGTATCTACCCGCCATGTAATCTAGAATAAGAGACGAAAGGGCAAAGGCGATACCCAGGTATAAAAAAGTGCGATTATTGTCTACTGGACAAACGCCAGGCGGCAGGGTAGCCCTGAACAGGTAAATTTGATAAAAACCATAGGCCGCGGATAGTAGAGAGAAGCCTAAAAAGATGTTGGCCAGGAGGCGTAACTTCTTAACCATAAGTATTACTCCTTTAATGACTATATACTTATTGTTGCAAGGTAGAATTTGCTTGCTGTTTGCGACGATAGGATAAATAGCCTAAGCCCATAAGGGTTAGGGGATAGAGGCTTACCCAGCCGGTAATAGCGCCACCCAGGGGGCCAAAGGCTTTACGGGCGTAGGCTGCCACTCCTCCCGCATCGGGGTGGTGGATAGCAAGGTAACCTAAGGTTAAGGCAAGAGGCAGTGTGAGCACACCCATCAAGAGCCAGGCAAGTAAAGAGGCAGGACCCGCCATCTGGGCGGTAGCCGCCGGGAGTACCAGAACGCCTGAGCCCAGGACGGCTCCTACAGTCATGGCCGTACCCTGGGGCCAGGAAAGGGATTTTTGAAGACGGTTATTTTGCATAAAGTTCTCCTTAACCGCAGACTTATTACACATTTTTTATTGTAGGAACAATTCGCCGGCAAGTCTACTTAAATTTTTGCGATCTGTTGGCTATCCCGGTTTCCACTTATTTTTAAAGTTCATTGAATTCTGAGATATTTTTTGTGGCTGGAAGGTATAATCATTTTCTTACAGAAATATAAAATAAAATAATGAATGTGGAGGGGGTGGCACTTTGCAGAAACAATTCCCCCTAAATTTAACCCTTCCCGAACAGGAACTGATAAGACAAAACGGGCTACATCTAGTATTCCTTAAGGACCACACGGTTTTTTCTGCAGGCGATGACCCCAGGTATAGTTACCTAATCGATAAAGGCCGGGTAAAAATATATCGCCTAAACATGGATGGTGAATATATTACCGTATCCATAAGACACCAGGGAGAAATCTTCGGCCTGGCCGAAGTTCTTTGCAACAACCCCCGCCAGTGTTTTGCCGAGACCTTAGAAACTACTTCCTTGTATGCCGTTGACCGGGAAAACCTGAATAGGATTCTTTCAGAGCACCCTTTGCTGGGTATAAAAATTGCCCAGGTTTTAGCCTGTCGGTTAAGACAGGCAGAAACGGTTATCTATGATTTGGTAAGCTATAATGTGCCTGCGAGACTCGCCCGGCTTTTGCTCACTCTTTCCCGGCAGTGCGGCAGGCCCCTCAAGGATAGTATTAAACTGGATATTGTCTTAACCCACCGGGAAATAGCCAGTATGATAGGTACGACCCGGCAGAGTGTATCGCAAACCTTACAGGAATTTAAGGAGAGTAATATTTTAGAATATAAGAATAAGGAATTTGTAATCAAGGATATAGATAAGTTGTACCAGATGGCGAAATAAGATAGTAGCGTTTAGAAATGTCGGATAGCCGACATTTTTTTTGTCGGGAAGATGGCAGGTGTTCTGTCATTTATGCGGCTGAAAGATATAGTGAAAATTTGTACTATAAAAATAACTAATATAGTGTCTAAGAAAAACTTTAAGACGAGGAGGTATCAATATGGAGCAGCTTAAGGAGATACAGGGGCTGGAGGATATTCAGGTAGAGTATCTGGAAACGGACTTTTTGATTATCGGCGCCGGAAATGCCGGATGTTTTGCAGCCATCGAAGCAAAACGGAAAGCTCCGGAACTTAACGTAATGTTGATGGAGAAGGCCTATATTGACCGCAGCGGCTGTCTGGCCGGAGGTATGGACGCCATCAATACTTACATCAAAAAAGGCCGGACTCTGGAGGAGTTTATAAAATGGTCCCGTTCCCAGGCCGGGGGCATTATCAGGGAAGACCTGGCTATAAAGGTAGCGGAAAACCTGAACAAGCCTGTGGAGGAATGGGAAGAGTGGGGCCTGCCTATCAAGAAAGATGAGGATACAGAGGAATATAAAACGCGGGGTAAATGGGATATCACCATCCAGGGCGAATCTATGAAACCCATCATAGCCGAAAAGGTACGGGAATTGGGCTGCAAAGTGCTTAACCGTGTGGTGGCTACAAACTATATCCTGCAGGATGGGATGGTCAAGGGGGCCATGGGGTTTGGCTTAAGGGACGGAAAAATGTATGTTGTGAAGGCGAAAGCGACCTGCGTGGCTACTGGCGGAGCTGCCGGTTTATATAAACCGTACCAGGCCGACGGTATTGACAGCCACCACCAGCTCTGGTACTGCCCCTTTAATACCGGTTCCGGTTATGCCATGGGGATCCGGGCCGGTGCGGAAATGACCACCTTTGAAATGCGCTGGTGCGCGACCCGGACCAAAGATTTTAACGGACCCATCGATACCATTTCGGTAGGCTATGGTACACCCATTATTAATGCCCTGGGTGAAAAGGTACTCCAGGAGCGTTATGCCCATCTAGGCGGCGATTCAGCTCCCCGTTATATTAGAGCCAACGTACCCATGATGGAATGGCTAGAAGGCCGGGGACCCTGTTTTGTGGATACAACTAAAATGAGTGACGAAGATATTAAACAGATGAAGACCGATTACCTCAATGAGCGTCCAACCTATGTGTTATTCCTGGCTTCCCGGGCCCAGGACCTTAGGACTGAGCCCATTGAAATATACGGGAGCGATCCTTATGTGGTTGGGGGACACACGGCCAGTGGTTACTGGCTTGATAGCAACAACTGGAGCACAACCCTGCCCGGTCTTTTCGCCTGTGGTGATGTGGCAGGAGGTGTTCCCAATAAGTTTGTGGGGGGATGTGCCGCCGAAGGGTTGCTAGCCGCAAGGGGTGCTGTGGAATACATCAAGAACTTCCAGCAAGCAGATGGTGAAGTTTCTCATGAACTGGTAAGTCAGGAAAAAGATCGTATTTTTGCACCCTTGCTTCGTTTCCTGCGAAAAGGAGACGGGGTTAGACCCCAGGAGATGGAAGAGAGACTCCAACGCCTCATGGATGAATACGCCGGAGGAGTACATCAGTTCTACAGGATGAATGAACAGCAGCTTAACTATGCCCTGAAGAATGTAAAAATGCTGCAGGAGCAGACAAAGTACCTGGTGGCAGAGGACCTGCATGAACTAATGAAAGCCCATGAGGTTATGGACCTGCTTGATGTAGCCGAAGTTCTTATCCACCACCTCTTATTCAGGAAAGAAACAAGATGGCCCGGCTGGCAGACCAGGACTGATTATCCCCAGGTAGATGAAAACCTCGATTGTTTCGTAAATTCCCGGCGCAATAAGGAGACAGGGGAAGTTGAAGTATTCACCAGACCCTATGAGCAGATTGTGCCTGGCAACAGGCTCTCGCCCAATTAGGAATACGGCTGAAAGGAGATGGTGTAAAATGCCGCCAAAAATCAACTTGCAAAAGTGTGACGGCTGCAGAGCGGAGAAGGAACCCCTTTGTGAACAGATTTGTCCGGGGAACCTGATGACCTTGAAAGACGGTAAAGCCTTTTGCCGCTCAAACCGGGACTGCTGGGATTGTATGTCCTGCACCAAAATTTGCCCCCAGGCAGCCATTGAAACCCGGTTACCCTATCAGTTGGGATATTATCCGGCCAAACTGATTCCCCGTATGGGAACCAACAGTATGATGTGGACCTGCAGCGATATTAACGGTAAAACCGAACGTTTTGTAGTGAAGACGAGAAACAGCTAGGAGGCTTGCTGTGAGTAAGACGGGTGTAATTATGTGCCGCTGTAACGGTTTGAATGACAGTATAAATTTTCCCGCGATAGTGAGTAAACTGGCGGGAAGAAAAGAGCAGATACCGGCGAAGATAATGGTTTTAGCCTGTAATCCCCATAGCTTTACGGAGATTAAGAATTTCGTGGCAGAAGGGGATGTCTCACGCCTGGTTATAGCGGCTTGTCCCTCTTACCTGAAAGGAAGTTATTTCTTACACCTTGCCCATGAACTAGGGATAGCTGAACAGTATGTTGAACTTATTAATATCAGAGAACACTGTGCTTGGTCCCTTCCAGATGAGTTAGAGGCCACGGAAAGAGCGGTTAATTTAATCAATATGGCTATCGAGAAACTAAAAAAAGTAAAAGATCTGGGACACTGGCAGGCAGGAAAGGCCTTCATCAATAGGAATAAGTGCGATAAATGCAAACGCTGTGTGGATGAATGTCCTAATAAAGCTATTGAACTTGATGGACAGGGGTATCCGGAAGTGACAAGTAAGTGCCAGCGCTGTGGTGTTTGTCTGGGTGGGTGTCCATTAGGAGTTATTTCTTTGCCCGCTTTTCGACTGGAAGAAGTCAGTGCCATGCTGGGGCCTGTCAGTAAGGTTAAAGAAACGCCAGTAGCAGTTGGTTTCTTTTGTCCCCATGCCTGCGAAGAAGCTGATCTATCTGTTAACCACGGTTATGGTTATCCCCGAAATCTATACGTAATCCCGGTACCATGTACGGGTGCTGTAAACATGATTCTCGTTAATGATGCCTTATCCATGGGCATTGACGGGGTAGTGGTGGGTGGCTGTGAGAACAGCCAGTGCCAGAACAAGAAAGGCAATGAGTACGCACTAAGGCGTATTAAGAACCAGCAGCAAACAATGGAAGAAATGTTCCTGGAGAAAGAGCGATTGACTTACATGTCTTTCGGGGAGCAGTATCTACCTACGGCCATTATTCATACCGATAAATGCAGCCGCTGTCAGGAATGTGTATCTGTTTGTCCCTTTGGTGCAATCCATTATTCGGAAGTTACGGATACAGTCCAGGTGCAAAAAAAGAAATGCCGCTGCTGCGGTACATGTGCAAGTTCTTGCCGCAGCGGGGCTATTCAATTACCGGTAACATCGGATCGGGAAATTTTAGCCAGCATTGATTTGCTGGCCAGTAGCGGGTGGTAACATGGCGAAGAAACGGATTATTTTTTGCAGGAGCAGCGAGTGTCATACCCAGAACATTAATCTCTGGAATATCAGGGTTGATGATGAATTAAGAAAGGCTGAATGGCACGAAATAGAAAACTGTTGCCAGAATTTAAGGAGTTTTCAGCACCTGCTAGAAGGAGATGTGATTTTCGTAGGCTGCGGCAGAAATGTCATCGGTAATTTCCTTCTTGCCCAGGTCAAGGGACGAATCACTTTCGCCGACATCAGGGAGGAAATCCTTTGGCAGGGGACTGAAGCTGTACAGAAGGAGAAAGAGATAGGTCTTGCTATTAAACTTGCCATGATGCAGTTGAAGTTTAGAGACAGTTTCAGAGAACTCACCAATTATGATATATTCAGGAAGAACACCGAGGAATACCTGTCCGCACTTAAACATGTGGGACCCAATCCATTTAAAGTGTAATATTCCATTCCCAATATTGTGAAGGGAGGAACAAGAAGTGAGTTTACCTGGTAATGAGACACCGGTTATAGTGCAAAAACCAAAGAGTTTTTGGGAAGAGCTTTCCGATGTTCCCAAGACAGAGTTATATGGGATCATTCTTGCCTTCGTTGTTCTTTTCGGTTTCCATTTGGGCCCTGCTTTGCCGGGATTGAAAGCGCAGGGGCAGACTATCCTCGGTATTTTTCTCTGGTTTATGATCATTATGATTGTTTCAGAATCTAATAAGTTTGCCATGGGTGTGGCCACGCCCATGCTGCTCGTTGTTTTAGGCAAAATGAAGATACCCGAAGCTTATTCGGCTTTTTCCAGCGATGCGTTTTTCCTGGCCATCGGTGCTTTTGCCTACGCCGCTGTTATGATGGCAACACCACTGGGTAAAAGGATAGCCCTGGTCATCACAGACCTCTTCCGTTCAGTCAAAGTTCCCAGGATTGCCGGAGGTTTGGCTTTAGCCGACGTAGGTATCAGCGGATTTCTCCCAACTGTGGCCGAGACGGCCGTTTTTCTGCCCCTGGCCAGGGGTATCAATGAGTTAATGAAGGGCAAAGAAGAATTAGATGAGGTTAAAAGAATTAAGAACTGCATTTATCTCCTCATATGCGGCATAATGCCTTTATTCACAGCTATGATGACATTAACTTCTCATTTCCCGAATATCATTATGGCCGGCTATCTCAAGGACATGAAAGGTATTTATATCTCCTGGATGGATTGGTTAGTATTGAACCTTCCTCTCTGGGGACTGATTCCCGTAGCCTTTATTTATACCGTTTCTTATTTTAAATTGTGGAAGGCTGAGATTCCGGGGGCATCAGAGGAAATTCCCAAAATGAAACAGGAATTGGGTAAGATCACCTGGCCAGAGAAATGGGCTTTGCTTTGTTTAGCCATTGCCCTTATCTTGTGGATGACGGAAGGTAAACTGCATAACTTTAGTACGGGTATGACTGCCATTATCCTGGTGGGTTTGTTATTTCTCCCATGGGGTAAGCTGGAGTTTAATAAGATATATCCCCATATGATGTGGGATGTATGGGTACTCCTGGGTGGCGCAATTTCCTTGGGTACAGCTTTACACAAGTCGGGTGTCGTAGACTGGATGGTTAAACTTATGCTGGAACCTCTCGGAAGTGCCATTTATGGTTTACCTCCCATCATCATCCTTACTCTGGTTGTCTTTATCAGTCATATACCCAGGGCTGGTATAGTCAGTGCTGCCGCCATGGGTGCCATGTTTATCCCCATGACCATCGGTTTGGCCGATAAACTGGGCTTTAACGCCTTACCCTTTACGTTAATTGTTATCAACTGCTTGAGTTATTCTTTCTTCCTACCCATGTCTATCACAGCCTTCTTTATCGGTTGGGGTGCATCGGGCATGTCCATGGGTGAAGCAATCAAGTTCGGTACGCCGCTTACTATCATTTCGAATATTTACTGCATCGTTGTTATGAGCATCTGGCTACCGTTGCTGGGGTATCCTTTAATGATGTGAGAAAATAAAAATACTAAGAAATTAAATTATACGACCCCAGATTTTTTAACAATGCCGTTTTCTTTTCCAAATTACAAAGGACTTCCTGTAACCCAGGATGGTCATGGCCCGCTTCACAATCAATAAAAAAGATATAGTTACCCAATTCTTTTTTGGCCGGGCGGGATTCTATTTTGGTGAGATTGATGTTCAGCCTGGCGAACTCCCCTAAAACTTCATAGAGTCCTCCCGGGCGGTCCTTTTCCAGGGCCAGCACCAGGGAGGTTTTTTTCGTATCTGAATGGGGACAAGGGGTACGGCCTACCAAAAGAAAGCGTGTTTGATTACAGGGATAATCCCCAATGTCAGGGACCAGGATAGGTACGTTGTAGAACCGATGAGTATCCCGTGAGGCAATGGCGGCCGTACCGGGGCCCATACTTGCGAGATTTTGTACTGCCTCAGCTGTACTATTGGCGGGAAGGCACTGGGCCTGGGGCAGTTTTTGCTGCAGAAACCTGCGGCACTGGGCCAGGGCCTGGGGGTGGGAGAGCACGGTATGGATTTCCCCCAGGTCCTGGCTGTGACTGAAAAGGCAGTGGTTAATATTGAGAACTGTTTCCCCCTGGATATAGAGGGATAATTCATGGGCCAGTATGTCCAGGGTAATATTGACGGTCCCTTCAATAGAGTTTTCTCCCGGTACTAAACCTGCATCCACACTTCCTTCTGCTACCGCCGTGAGGATGTGGGGGATAGTGGGCAAAGCCTGAAGTTCCCATTCCTGGGAATTTCCCAGAGCGAGGAGACAGTGGGAAGCGGCCTCGTAAGAATAAGTTCCGACAGGTCCGAGGTAAGCTAAAATCTTTTTCATCTAGATCACCTGGGAATAACCAAAATATTCGGGGGTACCGGAGAGATCAAATTTTTTGCCTACCGCCTGGGCAATGGGTTTGAGGCTGTTCATCAGCTTGTTAAAGTTCTCCGGCGTCAGGGACTGGGGACCGTCGGACAGAGCTTCGCTGGGATTAGGATGAACTTCGATTATCAGGCCGTCGGCGCCTGCAGCCACTGCCGCCTGGGCCATGGGCTGTACCCAGCGCCACTTGCCGGTACCGTGGCTGGGGTCGACGATGATCGGGAGATGGGTGAGGTACTTGATGACGGGAACGGCACTAAGGTCCAGGGTATTACGGGTATATGTTTCAAAGGTTCGGATACCACGTTCACATAATATTACCTGGGAATTTCCTTCCTTCAGAATATATTCTGCGGATAAAATCCATTCTTCGATAGTGGCGGAAAGTCCCCGCTTTAAGAGGACAGGTTTGCCTGATTTGGCTGCGGCCCGCAGTAAGGGGAAGTTCTGCATATTGCGGGCGCCTATTTGCAAGACATCAGCATAATAGGAAACAAGGTCAACCTTTTGGGTATCCATCACCTCAGTCACAATGTAGAGGCCAGTTTCTTCTCTGGCCCGGGCCAAGTACTTAAGGCCTATTTCCTCCAGTCCCTGGAAGGAGTAGGGGGAAGAGCGGGGTTTATAAGCACCGCCTCTTAATATTTTGGCTCCGGTGTTTTTCACTAAGTAGGCTGCCTCCAGCAGTTGTTCCTTGCTTTCCACGGCACAGGGACCGGCCATGACCTGTAAATCGTCACCACCCAGGGAGAGGTCGCCTATTTTTATGACGGTATCCTCCGGTTTATATTCCCGGCTGGCTAATTTATAGGGAGCCAGTATTGGTATCACTTTTTCTACACCGGTCATGGCCTCAATGGCCAAATCTAAAAGCCTGGATTTATCCCCTACGGCCCCTATGATATTTTTTTCTGTTCCTCTCGTTATTTGGGTGCGAAAGCCTTTGTCTTCTAAAATTTGTACCACCTCCTGCAGTTGTTCTTCTGTGGCGCCTTTTTGCATTACGACAATCATTTTTCTTTCCTCCTTGCTAATATAATTAAAAAAGTCCACAGTTTAAGTCCTGAAGGGACGAAAACTGTGGACTTTCCGCGGTACCACCCTCATTGGTTCATAAGTGAACCCTCTTTTAAGGGTACAGGATCACCAGGCTAAAGAGATAGAGTAGTTGGTAAATAAAAAAGCCTTTCGTCCTCTAGGGACGAAAGGCTGTGCTTTCGCGGTACCACCCTGGTTGGTAGAATAATCTACCCTCTTTGGCGTAGGTACGGGATAAATCCGATACCCCCTTCTTTGTAACGGTAGAAGTTTCCGGCCAGAACTACATACTATTATTGGGGACATTACTGTCTTAAGAGATAGACTCAAGCTTCAGCAGGTGTGTCCCCTAACCTTATTAGTACTCACCCTGGCAGTTTGGAAGGGAACTTCAACTGGCGAAAGTACTAAGGGTGCTTCCAGTCACGACACCCTCTCCCTGGAGACTTTACAGCAGTTTACTTTTCTTCCGCATCACTGTTAGCCATATTTAATTAATACATATTATATTCACGTCTCTTCTTTCTTGTCAAGGGGAAAATGATAATGTTTGAAAAAATGATAATTTTATACTTAGTGAGTCGATTTGATAGTGATTTTATTCAGATTTAAGAATAATAACGAGTTTTTCTGGATAACGGCATCTGTTATAATTGAAATGGATAAAAAAGACAAAAGGGGGGAGATTCTATGATTAACCAGGAACGCATCGTCAGGGAATTCATGGAAATGGTGACTATAGCCAGTCCTACCAGGAAGGAAGGGCAATTTGCCCAGGTGTTAAAGAGTAAGCTGGAGGCCATGGGACTGGAAGTTTATGAAGACAATGCCGGTAAAGAGGCAGGCTCTGACACAGGCAATTTGATTGGGCGAGTAAAGGGCAATACAGGCGGCCTGCCTGCTGTCATCTTTGCCGCTCATATGGATACGGTATCACCCGGTGAGGGTATTAGACCGGTGATAAAAGACGGATATATTTATTCCAGCGGTGATACCGTCCTGGGTGCTGATGATAAAGCAGGAATCGCCGCAATATTGGAGGCCCTGCGTCATCTCAAGGAAGAGGGCATAACCCATGGCGACATTGAGGTCGTTTTTACCATTGCCGAAGAAGGAGGCTTGTTTGGTTCTAAATACCTGGACTACAGTTTATTAAAGGGTAAAGTTGCCTTTGTTTTGGACAGCGGTGGTGCCCCGGGAACGATTATCAACAGGGCTCCTGCCCAGGATAAACTCTCTTTTGTCATTCACGGCAAAGCTGCTCATGCCGGTGTAAGCCCCGAAGAAGGAATCAGTGCCATTCAGGTAGCAGCCAGGGCTATTGACCGGATGAAACTCCTGCGGATTGATGAGGAAACCACTGCCAACATTGGGGTTATTAAAGGAGGTAGTGTCACCAATATTGTTTGTGACCGGGTGGAAATCGAGGCAGAAGCCAGAAGCCTTTCCGTAGAAAAGCTGGAGAAGCAGAGCCGGCATATGGTGCAGTGTATGGAAGAGGCCTGCCGGGAATTTGGCGCCAGACTGGAAAGCAATGTGGAAAGGGCTTATAACCCTTTTTTTGTAGAGGAACAGGACCCCCTGGTATTGGCAGCCAGGAAGGCCGCAGAGAAATTAGGCCTGGAGAGCAGGGTAATTTCCACCGGCGGGGGCAGTGATACCAATAATTTTAACGCCAGGGGGATTAAAGCCGTTAACCTGGGTGTCGGCATGAGCAAGGTGCATACTCTTGATGAGTATATTCCCATTAAGGATCTGGTCGATAGTGCCCGGTATGTAGTGTCCATAATCGAAGAGATGGGAAAATAAAAAAGGTTGTTTGACGTTTTAAAATACTTGCGTTAAGATATGATTAAACTACATGAGAGGGGAGCTGGGTGAACCCGGCTGAGAGGGCATTACCATAATATGCCGACCCTTTAACCTGATCTGGATAATGCCAGCGGAGGGAAAATGAGCATAAAACGCAAAGCCGCTTCCTAGCTGGGGGCGGCGTTTCTTATTAGTTCGCAGTTGGTAGATCGCAGTTGGCAGTAATTATTGTTAACAATTTACTTATAAGATATTTTTACTGCGCACTGGAAACTGCGAACTGCGAACTTTTCAAAGGAGGAATGAGCTATGCCAACCGTCAATCTGAGCTTACAGGTAATACCCAAAGTAGAGGACGAGAGAACCTATGAAGTAGTGGATGAAGCCATTAAAGTCATCCAGGAATCGGGGGTAAAATACCTGGTGGGTCCCATGGAGACTACCATGGAAGGGGAGCTTGACACTCTCCTGGAAGTGGTAAAAAAGGCGCAGGATGCCTGTATCCGGGCTGGAGCTTCCAGGGTCATGTCCGTGATCAAGATCGACTATAAGCCGGAAGGAGTGACCATGGAAGAAAAAATACATAAATACCGGGGTTGATCTAATGAAAAAATATCTCTCTCCTTTTCTCGCTTTTCTGTTTTTATTGATCTTATGGGAAATATTTGTTGAGTTTTTGCACATAGAAAAATTCATTTTACCAGCTCCCAGCCACGTTGCCAGGGCCCTGGCTGCGGCCTGGCCCCTGCTCTTGGACCACAGCTTGTACACCGCCGTGGAAGCCCTTCTGGGATTTATGTTTGCGGTTATCATGGGCACGTGTCTGGCTTTGGCCATGGGCTTGCTTCCCTGGGTGAAAAGAACCATATATCCTTTAATTGTGGTTTCTCAGACCATACCCATAATGGCCGTAGCTCCTTTGCTCATCATCTGGTTTGGTTATGACATTCTGCCTAAAGTATTGGTTGTGGCTCTGGTTTGCTTTTTTCCCATTACTGTAAGCACAGTGGAAGGCCTGGACAATATTGACCAGGATATGGTGAAACTGCTCGTGACCATGGGGGCCACACCCGGGCAGATCTTGAGGCTGGTAAAGTTCCCGGGAGCCTTACCGTCCTTTTTTGCGGGACTGAAAATCTCGGCTACCTATAGCATTATGGGGGCTGTCATCGGTGAATGGCTCGGCGGGTCCAAAGGTTTAGGAATATACATGACTCGTTCCATGCACTCTTTTCTTACGGAGAGGGTATTTGCCTCCATTGTGGTGATTACCGCCATGAGTCTTATCTTGGTGGGGATTATCGAACTCATTGCCAGGCTGACCATGCCCTGGCTGTATCAGAAAAAATCCTGGCAACAGGATGAAAAGCTGTAGAAAGGTAGGTAGAATCGATGAAAAAGATATTTGCCGTCTTAGTATTGCTTATATTTATTTTTTCCGGGCTTACAGGGTGTAACAGCTCCACACTGCCTAAGAAGGAGGAACCCGCTCCCACTCCTCTTCCCCAGCCCCTGACGAAAGTTACCGTGATGTTGGATTGGACCCCCAACACCAACCACACAGGCTTATATGTAGCTAAAGAAAAGGGTTTTTATAAAGAGCAGGGGCTCGATGTGGAAATTCTACAGTCAGGTGAACCGGGACCGGCCCAGTTAGTGGCTGCGGGCAAAGTGGATTTCGGAGTCAGTTACCAGGAGGAAGTGACTAATGCGCGCGCGGCCGATATTCCTATAGTTTCCCTGGCGGCAGTTATTCAACATAATACCTCAGGTTTTGCTTCGCTGAAAGAAGCCAATCTAACTCGTCCCAAGGATCTGGAAGGCAAGCGCTATGGGGGATGGGGATCCCCGGTAGAACATGCGGTCATTCAGGCGGTCATGGCCAAAGACGGCGGTAATGGGAAAAAAGTAAAATTTATCGATATCGGTTCCGCTGATTTTTTCTCTGTTATTGGTAAAAAAGTGGATTTTACCTGGATTTATTATGGTTGGGACGGGATCCAGGCCGAATTAAGAAAGATCCCTTTGAATGTCATCATGCTCAAAGATTTTGATAAAGCCCTGGATTATTACACTCCTGTCATTATTACCAGCGAAAAGAATATTAAAGAGCGGGCAGACCTTGTAAAAAAGTTTATGCATGCAACAAGCAAGGGCTACGAATTGGCTATTGCCCAACCGGAAGAAGGAGCCAAGATTCTTCTCAAACATGCTCCCGAACTTAACGCCGAACTGGTAATGGCCAGCCAGAAGTGGCTGAGTACTCAGCTTCAGGCCGATGCTCCCCAGTGGGGCCGGCAGAAAAAAGAGGTCTGGGAGGGGTATGCCCAGTGGATGTTTGAACGCAAGCTTCTTGATAAAATGATTGAAGCTGACAAGGCCTTTACCAATGAATTTTTGCCCCCAAAATAAGAGGTATACAGAGGGGAATATTAGGATGAAGGTAAGGGGAGAGAAATATGTTGGAAATTAAAAACATAACAAAAACCTTCAGCTCTCCCCCGGGAGAAGTATGGACTCTAAAGGATATTTCCCTTACCGTGGAGAAAGGTGAGTTTGTCAGTATCATTGGGCCCAGCGGTTGTGGCAAGAGCACCCTCTTTAATATCATCAGCGGTTTGGAGAGGCCGGACCGGGGGAAGGTCCTTTTATCCGGCCAGGATATCACGGGACAGAAGGGGCATACGGCTTACATGCTGCAAAAAGATTTGCTCCTCCCCTGGCGTACCGTGTTGGACAATTGTATTTTGGGGCTGGAAGTACAAGGGGTTGCCAGGGACGTGGGCCGGAAACGGGCTGAGGCCCTTTTGCCGGAATTCGGCCTTGAGGGGTTTGCGCGGAGTTTTCCCGTCGTATTATCGGGTGGTATGAGACAAAGGGTGGCTTTCCTCCGGACCATGCTGCAGGGGAAAGAGATTTTGCTTTTAGATGAACCCTTTGGTTCTCTGGATGCCTTTACCAAAGGGGAAATGCACGGCTGGCTCCTTAAGATATGGGAAAAATATCATCCCACCGTTCTCTTTATCACCCACGATGTAGACGAGGCCCTGCTTTTGTCGGACCGGGTCTATGTCCTCAGTACACGGCCCGCTACGGTGAAACTGGATGTAGAGGTAAAGCTGGAAAGACCCCGTTTTCGTGATCTGATCACGGAGGATAAATTTGTGAAATTGAAGAAGTTGTTACTGGAAGCATTAGCCCAAAACAAACCTCACTCTTAGCGGTGAGGTTTTGTTTTTATGCACTTACGGAAGCATGATCCCATTCTCCACACTCGACAACTTATAAACAAAAATAAAGTTGTTGCATCTGATGTAAATATCTGCTAAAATACAACATTAGGAGGGAAGGTTATGGAAAAGGAAAAAAATCAAGTAAATGTGGCCATCGGCTTCGTAACCGGGCGAAAAAATTTCCGCAACCTGCTTAAAACCTATGTAAGCAACTGGAATGAACATGACTTGATCGAAAACGGTAGAATCAGCTTGAATCTGATCATTGCTTATGATCTTAAATACACAAAAACAAGAGTGAGCGATTATAAAAGAATTGAACCTGAGATTTATGAATGGATGGATTCGGTGGATTTTATCGGACAAAGCAGTGTGGCCAATGAAATTAAGTACTTAATCAGTCAAGGTGTCATCGACAGCAGGGAAGCGAAGCTGGTATTCGGGGACGGTTACGGGAAGAAAAGAAATGTTGTGGTATATTGGGCCCTGAAAAACGGGATGGACTACCTGCTTTTCATTGATGATGACGAGTATCCTCTGGCGGTATTACAGGGGGAAAATAACAGGATATACTGGGTGGGGCAGAGTGTGGTTAGAACCCATTTACGGTACATTAAGGATGTCGGTATCACCCACGGTTATCACTGCGGTTACATTTCGCCCATTCCTTACCTGGAATTTAACAATATACTCACTGAGGAAGATTTCAGGGTTTTTATTGAAAGCATCAGTAATGACATTATCAGCTGGGAATCTATCAGAAGTAAAATGAGGGACGGGGGAATTACCTTTGCGGACAGCAGCATACTGGACAGAAATTATGGGGAAGAAGTCAAGGAAATAAACGGTTGTAAATTCATTTCCGGTTCCAACCTGTGCTTGAATTTAAAGAAGGCGGAAAAAATAGCGCCTTTCTATAACCCGCCGGGGGCAAGGGGGGAAGACACTTTTTTGAGCACCTGCCTAGCGGACGTTAAAGTAGTTAAAGTCCCCACTTATACTTTTCATGACGGGTTTTTGAATTATACCCACTTGCTTCACGGGGCACTTCCCAAGACCCTCAAACCCATTTCCGCAGATTCTCATCAGATTGTAGCCAGGTTTATTAAAGCTGCCCTAGGCTGGGTTCGCTATAAACCGCTCTTATTGTATATCACCCAAAAAGACAGGTACCAAGAAGAAATTGATAAGATGCAGGCCAATCTGGTACAGGTTGTCCCCAAGCTCTGCCTGTACTTTAATACGAATGAATTTACCAGGATTCATGATGATCTTGAGTATTATCACAGGAACGTAGTAAAACACTATGAAACCTTCTCCCAAACCCGCCAGGTATGGAAGAAAATTGTAACTTTTTTAACCTCACAGCAACCGGTGAACAGGGCCCACAAAGAAATTGTGTAAAAATCACGCTCCCGGTTACAAAAAGACTCCTTTGAAAAAGGGCTGACCTAATGTGCTTTTAGGTCAGCCTTTAAATGGCAAATTCGTCACCGCCAATCCTGGCTGCTATACCTTGAGTACCCAAAGCAGTAGAAATAATTTCTGCCGTTGTTATAAGTAATGAGTCACCAATCTCATGACCCAGGGTATCATTGATCAGTTTGAGTCCGTCCACGTCACAAATTATCATACCTACCGGCTGGATGGGTCCCTTTTCCAGGGTGCGCATTATTTCCTGGAAGTAGGCGCGGTTATATAGCCCGGTCAGGGCATCATGGAGGCTAAGGTATTGTAGTTTTTCATCGGCTTCTTTACGTTTGCTAATGTCGCTGTAAATAGCGTAAATACCGAACTGCTGGTCATTGACCACAATGGGATAAGCAAGGACGTGTACGTGGACTAGATTCCCGTCTTTACGTTTTCTTTGAGTTTCTTTTTCTATGATGCCAACGGTCAAAACTCCATAGCCCTGTTCCAGGCGATTACCTTTTGCTCATTGTCGATGACGAAAGTTGCATCAGGTAAAAAATCGATGATGTCTTAAATTAACCAAAAGGGTTAATTTTTTTGGTTACAAATAGGATTAACCACAGATTTGGCGAAAGGAATAAATGTTTAGTTTTTACAGAGGAGGAATTTCATGAGTATCGTAGCTATAACCCGGGGCAACCTCTATCCCTCCCGAGAAGAGATACACCGGCAGGTATACCGGGCTATTGACCTGTTGGGAGGGATTAATTCCTTTATAA
>JAIHAN010000057.1 GCA_020054815.1 Peptococcaceae bacterium
TAGTTATGTTTTCCGTATTTCTTTCTGTAAAAAGGGCGGTAAGCCTCTGACTACCGCCCTTCTCTAGTTTAGAGAGTGCTCTTATACTTACTTCGTAATGCATAAACCTTTCTCACTGGGATTAAGCTCATACCAGAACACAATCCGCCCATCTGCCAAAACGCCGAGAATATGGGTCCCCGCAGCTTTAACTGAAACAACTTCTGGCTCAACCTTTAAGGTTTTCAAGTTAAGACGGTTTATATAAGACATGTGATTGGCATTGTCATTACCGTCTCTTGTGTAGGTTATAAATGCTGCATGATTCTTACCAACATAACACATATCTGGAAATCGAATATCTCCGGTCTCACCGGGATTCGCCAGCTTAATTTCGTGTACATTGCCCGTGGCAAAGTCCAGGTATACTGATTTATACTCAGATGTTTCCTTATGTCTATTATAAGTGTTCACCCCAAGGAAGCCCGTATCATATCGGATAGTAGCTGATGAACCATGGGGATCCATGTAAAATCTTTTTGCTTCACCGTTATCCAGATCGTACAGTGTATAACCCAGGTTGCCTTCATAACCCGACATGGTAGTCATAACCTTCTTATCACCCGCTACAAACCGGGGAGACATATGATAAGAATGGTTGATTAACTGACTACCTTTAATATCAACGGTTTTAGCCAAGAGCTTCTTGCTGTTGTCTGCAATGTTCCATAGCTTGAGACCTGCCTCATCGGCATATATAAACTTCGTACGGTCCTGGGAAAGATCGTAGCCGCCAAAAAAAATAATTGGATTCCCGTCTTCGTCGTACTTGGGTTCGCGGGCTATTTTATCGGCAATTACTTGAGGTAAAGGTATGTCACTAGCTGAAGTAAGGTCTTTAGTAAGGGTAATTACTTTATCCTTTAGGCGTACCATTAGAGCATCTCCTGCTAGCTTGATGTCAGAGTATTCGCAGTTAGTACCCAGGTCCAGCTTTTTCTCCACCTTCATGGTATTAGGGGTTACAATCATTAACACTGTATTTTTCTCTTTTACATAGGGCGTGTAGGCCAAAATCATCCTGCCATCTACCTCGCCCACCATGGACAGCTCCTGCATATCACCGTCAAAGCCTGAGATTTTTTCAAAGCGCTGATAATCACCGGTGAGGGCAACCAGTTTGTTGTTTGCATACTCCCACTTACCCTTTACAAAATACAGGCTGCCGTCTTCCCGCTCCTTTAAGGTCAAAGTTCTGATTAACTCGATGCGGCGGGTTTGATAAGGATGGTATTGTACCATAACTGCAGTGACAGTGCCATCAGTGTTTCGTGTCACTTTATCAAGCTGAAAACCCCATGGGTTGTTCTCTGTGTAAGAGGGGCGCTTGCCTTCCATACCCATGCTAAATAAGAAGGCTCGTTTCCCGGGGTCATAGTAGTGCTTCTCTACCTTTGAAACATCCAGGCTAATCAGGTTAAAATAGCGGTTGGCATATTTAAGAACGACTTCAAGGGGGAAGAGGCGCAGCGTGCTGTCCTTACTGACCAACGGTAAACTGCCCTCACCATGCTCTGATATATACTTAAACCAGGAGAACATAGCTATATAAGTGGGATCGATTTCCGCTGCCGAGTTAAACTCCCGGGTGTTGCCTACTGTGGCAATTGAATCATATAAATACTCCTGCCAAAGCTTTTCCAGCACAGCTGGATCTGTAATCTCCCCATATTCAATTTTTTCTGGCTGCTTTTCTTCAGTTTTAAGCGTACTAACTGGCGGCTGTTCTTGTGGGGGTTGGACCGGTTCCGTTTTCCTGCTGTCACATCCTGCCGCAAACAAAAGGAGAAGCACTACCACAGCAATAAGTACAGCTTTTTTGTTCTTCATCACATTAACACCTTCTTAAATCCACTTTCCATTAACTATAAGCAGTTTTTTAATTTATGTGTGGTTTCTAAATTCTGCCGATGAATTTTTTCTCATACTAAGATTCAAAGTTCATTTCCTTACCGCGCAATAGACCTTTGAGATATTCTATCGTTACAACTACGTCTGCCGGCGTTATATCTAATACAAATAACCATCCCTTGTCCCCCGACGTCCCCCGGCCCTAAGGCGTAGTCCGAACCTTAGATAACTCCTATCTTAGGTTCGGGCGAGCCGGCCGCCGCGGTTGGGTCGGGGGTGTGGCGGCCCCCATGAGATTCTCTACCGCACCCTTGGGAAGGTATTGTTAGCTGATGTACCGGTTTAATGCCCCTAAAGTAATACACCAAGGGAATTAATAAATATTAAGAGACTCCCTTGGTGTTAATACTATTGGTTTTTCAATTTCAATGCTTTGGAAGTCTTTATCACCGGTTATGATTATATCTACGTCAGCCAAAATAGCTGAAACAAGTATCGGAAGGTCGCCATTATCCCGTATCTGAGGATATTTGTTCATTTCTATATCCAATGGTGTATAAACCAGCTCATATGATAGTTTAGACAGAAATCTCTCAAGGTTCTTAATCTTCTCAGGAAACTTCCTCTCAAACACAATATGAACTTCATCTATTATGTGAGAACACAACACAAGATTATGTTTTTCAATAACTTTCTGTAGGGTAATTGTAGGAGAAGAACCTGGAAACAATATGGCCGAAATGAGTACATTTGTATCAATCATTATTCTCATATTTCTTCTCCCAGAGCTCTTTCCTTATCTCTTTCACATACTCATTTATTTCATTATCCGATTTAAATCCTTGTTTTTCTGCTTCCCCCATCATTGAACTCTGCAATTCTTTAAATGCCATAAGCGAAGCGTTGGCAACAACTATCTTACCGTCTTCTTCAAAGAACAAAACTTTGTCACCTTCTTTTAAATTAAGTTTCTTCCTTATCTCGATTGGGACAGTAATCTGGCCCTTTGAAGACAATCTTGCTAGTTCCATGTCTAAGCCCCCGTTCATGCTTTCTTTACTTTCTTTACTTATATTATATCTCAAGCAGATGGGTTTTTACACTATGGCTTTCATCTTCTCCCAAGCACGGTATGTCAGCTAACGAATGTGCATTACCGACGTCAAAAACGGGAACGCAGTGTTATGCAGTGATCTAACTAAACTGGACACGCAGAACGGTGTTTTTCTCCTCTTTTCTTAGAATTACTCATTATTTTATAAAAAAGGGATTCTTTGTATTTTAACTTTTGCTCTTCTGGGGCAATAAGTATAATATTCTGAATATAACGCAGGTTATATCCATATATTTTCATTAATAGGGTCGACAGAGACCTATCCCAGCTTTTTACTAGTTTTTCTTTGTGTAAGCTAGGCCGCCAGAGATTTTCTGTAATGCCTTTCAAACTCTATAGGGGACATATATCCCAGGGCACTGTGCAGTCGTCTGGCATTGTAGAATGTCTCAATATACTCTTCTGGTCTTCGTGTGGGTGAGGTGGTTCGTTTGAAACTGGAGGATATAGACAAATCTCGAAATATGATTTATATCCGTCAGGCCAAAGGTAGGAAAAATCGATATACCATGTTATCTCTAAGTTGCTTTGGAAGTATTAACCCAGTATTTAAGACACTTAGACAGGCCCTGGTGTATTTGGAAAAGCAGTGCATAGTGATCGCCCTATAGTAGTTGAAATCCCATTTGATCCTAAGAAGTTGGAAGCAAGCAATGCCTTGAATGTAAGTAAAGATGAGTTTTGTTCGAGCTTAAGAAACAGCAGCGGGGTTGGATAATCCTACTTAGAGCATCGGTGAGGTTGGGGCTCAACATTGCCTAACAACGCTGGAAACGGCTCAGCTTCGTTCCGACCCAACTTGCCCTATCCTCGGCTGTCACAGTTTTTGCAATTACCTGGCAAAAACCGCGCCAGCCTTGCGGGCGGGACAAGTTCGTTTCCAGTCAATGCGTTATACGAATCATCTTGCCTGGGATATCTAAAAAAATAAAAAGCACCTTCCGGTGCAACAAAAGCAAGTTCAATTGTTTTGAAGGTAGAAAACCGTCTATCAATTCGCATGTTGCTATATCTATTATTGCTGAATGTTCTTGATAATAAGCGTGAAAATGAGGAGGATTATGTTCTTTTGGAGAATGGTACATCCTGACAATAATTTTAAAACACGGAATGGTTGGCATAAGATTACACGCAGCGGGCGCGGATTAGCAGGGCGGCGGAAGCTTGATTTTGGGTGAGGCTGGAGCGTGCCGCGCCACATCCCCTGAGCCCAAGACCGGCAGGACTCGGCTCGCCTTCGCTAAGAGTTGCAAGCAACTCTAAAGCTCAGCCATCGTCTTAAGGCCGGGTGACGTCGGGAACACGACTTCGTCAGTCGACATGGTGGCAAAAAAAGGACTGATTACTCAGCCCAGTTTTTAAGGGTCAGATTTGGTATTCTGCTGAATTCTTTAGTGTTATTTGTAACCAGGATTAAGTCCTCAGAAAGTGCGTGAGCTGCAATCAATAGATCGTATGCACCGATAATTTGACCTCGTTTTTCAAGACCAGCTCGGATATGGCCATACAAAACTGAAGCTCGGTCAGAAAAAGGAAGAATGGTGATTGGTGCTAGGAAATTTACCAGGGCGAGTTTGTTTCGCTCCGGAAACCGACTTTTATAAACACCGTATTGTAGTTCTGCTAGAGTAATTGAGGAGATACATACGTCGCCAACTTTAAGAGCATTGAATATTTGAAAGACCTGAACTGGTTTCTTCTTGATGATGTAGATGCAGATATTGGTATCAAGCATGTATCTCATAGTTACAAGCCTTCTCGTTTCTCAATCTCGGGTTGGTTTCTTTCAGCCATAAAATCATCGGAAAAGTAGTTTAAGCTAGATTCAAGTGTTTTCCAGGCGCTGTCTTTGGGAATCAAAAGTACGACATCATCAATTTTCTTGACATAAACTTCGGAACCTTCTAGCCGATATTCTTTGGGTAATCTAACAGCTTGACTTCTTCCGTTAAAGAAGATTTTTGCAATATCCAAAGTAATCACCTCTAACTAGGTATATATCATAGTATATACCTAAATACTCTTATTGTCAAATAAAGTAAACGCAATGAAGACACCACCACGATCGACTAACACTGCGCTCCCGCAAGGGCGCGGATTAGTTGGTTCAGCGAAGGCAGGATTTGCAGCGGGGCTGAAGCTGCCGCACCACACCCCTTTGCCGGGTGCAAGCACCTATTATGATTGCCGAAAACTATCGTTATAATGAGGAAATTAACCGGCTTCGCGACCTGATGCGAGAGAAGAGGGTCGGTGACCCTGTTTATTTCATAATGAATAACGCCGACGATTTTCCTGGCAAGATGATTAAGGATCGTTTTCAAGCTACAGAATGGCGTCAGCATCCAGAGTACCCCGGTGGCTCTCTAACTGATACTGCCTTACATGATGTAGCCGGACTAAGACATATTTTTGGGTCCCTTGCCAGGGTCCATGCCTTTGGCCGACCTCAGGAAGAGGACTACTGCCCCTACTCCGTTGTCAACGTCAATTTCCTCTTCGACAGTGGCGTGACAGGACAGTATACCTTCTTTTCAGCCGGTAAGGAAATCCAGCGCCCCTTGATCGGGTTAAGGATCTTTGGGACTACAGGAATGATTTACTTGGAAGATAGGTACTGCGGAATTATCAATGTTTTTCACAACGACGGCAGGCATGAAATTATCGCTTATGAACCCATGCAGGGTTATTATAATGAGCTGCTTAATTTTTACAATGCTCTCACTGGCAAGGAACCTATAAGGAGATTGTGAGAATATCACTCCACTGAGAATTGTCCATTCCCCAAAATGTGAAATCCCCATAATATTGTTTTGTTAATTTACTAAACCAAGAGTAATTAATCCCAATCGATACGTAAAATGCTAAAAACGCAATTAAAATTGCTCCAAATAAACCTTTAATATACTTCAAGTTCTACCTACCTCCAAGGATTTGTAAAGTTCAAATTTTAGCTTTACAAGAATCCTTTGTGTTCCCATCTTACTTAAAAGGTACCTATCTTTATAAACGAATAATCTCAAATTTAAAGTGCCGAAATTGGTATGTTCTATAACGGTTCCACTTCCCGACACCCCTGAGTTTTACAGGCGGCCGCTCATGCCGGTGACCCTCTGCGTCGGCTAATACGACCGCCGGCTCGGTTAACCTAAGGGGTGTGACGCAACTGCCCCAGAGACAAAATAGCAAAGTATTTTCAAACCACTATTGAAGATTTATTTATCTACACCCAAAAAGAAGAAGGGCTTTAACTCAGAACTAATAGGCAATCACCATGACTGGACATTTTATTTCTGCATACCATTAAACCTGTCCTCACTACGCAGAACAGGAGGGTTTTGTCAGCCGAAGTGGCAATTATTTTTTTACTCTAAATTCTATGGTTTCTTCATGGTCTTTCCATTTATCCAGCATGTAACACTAGGCTGAACTCCATTAAGCCAAATTTCCTTTTTTATTTGTCCTTTATCCGGTATAAGCACCGGCCCAGTAGATGCAAATGCTTTCTCCACATCACCAATATTCAGGGTGTTTTTATTAGGTTGACTAGAAATACATCCAGATAAAATTAACAGACATATTATGGTTATTGTTAAGAATTTCGACCTCATGGTATTTACCTGTCCCGGAAGCCTCCGTACAGGGATCGATTTAGACACCGTTCCGGTTCCCCAGAGCACCCTCTAAAGCAGACCTTAACTTTGGAAACCTGAATTCAAAACCGGTGCCGAGAATTTTCTTCGGCACAACCCGTTGACCATGTATCAACATTTCCGCCATTTGTCCCAAAGCTATTTTTAATAAGAATTCCGGGACTGGTAACCAGGATGGTCTTTTTAGAACTTCACCCAGAACCTTGCAGAAATCTCTCATCCTTACAGGCTCTGGGGCAGTGGCGTTAATAGGACCAGTTAACTCCTGATGTTCTATAATGAACCTTATCATACTCGTTAAATCTTGGATGTGTATCCAGGAAAGCCATTGATTTCCCTTACCCAATGGACCACCCATGTAGAATTTAAATGGCATTACCATTCTGTTTAGCGCCCCTTCATTTCCCAATACTACGCCAATTCGAATAGTTACGACTCTGGTTACATCGTTTTTAACCTTGTAGGCTTCATTCTCCCATTCCCGGCAAACTTGAGCCAGGAAACCCTGACCCGCTTCTTCACACTCAGTTATTTCATCATCCTGACGGGGTCCATAATATCCAACTGCCGAAGCGTTAATTAACACTTTAGGCTGAAGAGTACGATTATTTATAGCAGTGACAATTGCCCGGGTAGTCCTAATCCTGCTGGCCAAGATTTCTTCCTTTACCGGATTTGACCAGCGGCGATTACCAATTGACTCCCCTGCTAAGTTAATGACTATGTCAATTTCTTGTAGCTCACAAATAGATGATAGAGGCTTGTTGTTGTCCCATTCAATTAACTGCACTCGCGTTCCCAAGGAATGGGCGGCCTTTTTCGTATTCCTCGTAACTACGGATACCTGATATCCATTTGCCATTAATTCTTCCGCCAGGTTCCTTCCAACAAAACCCGACCCACCAAAAACTAAGACCTTCATCTTTTCTCACCTCCGGTATGGAGTCCCAACCCTTTAACGTGCTGCTTTCTTACTTCTTTAGTGTTATTATTTAGTTCCATAATCTTTGAATATATAAGGTCTTTATCATAATCACTTATGTGGATACTCCACAAGGTGTTGTTTAAGAGCTTGGACATGTCCATAGTTTTGTCTCACTGGGTTATAGAGTTTTTCCTTTCTTTTAAATATGACTTGAGTGTTTAGCCCCCGATCTTTAAGGCGAAGCCGAGCCCGACTGCGCTTAGGCTCGAGGGTTATTATCGAAACGAGGCGGAGCGGTAACTCAGTGTTAAGCGAAGTCTATACTTCATAATTCATAATCATGTCTATGTTATCTAATATAAATCTCTTTCCGGTATCGTTGAAAACCACCATTTCATATTCGTTTCCGTTATAATTTCTTTTTTCGATTTCCATTCCATAATCTTTTGATTTCTCATTAATCACGGTTCGCGTTTTTCCATGCTCATTTTTATGCTCACTTAATAAGCCCATTTTCTTTAACTGTTTGTTTAATTCAACGCCGGTTAATTTCTTGCTCCTATTTAAATCAATCACCCTATTAATACACTTGGCGATTTCATTTACTCCAATCCTATGTTCAGGAAATACGACTAATTTCTTTTCCTCATCTGTGATGATAAATTTACTTGGTTTGTTACCAGTTTTATGAACTTGTCCCTCAATTACTTTGCTTAATACCTCCGATACATAAAAAAAGCACCGTATAATTCTTGGATCACTTAAAAAGCTTTCGTCATTTATAGATTGTCCATTTATAGGGTTAATACCATTTGCTATCTTTTGTAGGATTTCTTTTGCTTTGATCATTTTTTCTTTGTCATCTAGCAAGATCATCCCCTCCAATAAATTAAAGTATAGATTATGTATAACGTTTCGGACTCCCGACACTCCTGAGCCTTACAGGAGGCCACATTAAATCCAATCCAACTTTTCAATGGTCTTCTCATTTACGATATTGCCCGTATTTAAGGTAGATTTGGGGTCAATTAACATCACATGAACTTCTTCCTTAGCTATTGGTAAATGTTCAACACCCCTTGGGATCATAAAGAACTCCCCTTCACCCCTTTCGCTTTATCAAGTTATTGCCGATTTCGCCTAACATCCGCATATCCCAAAGTATTGCGGATATTCTTTTACTTACCCAAATTTAATACTCATTTGTTATATAATGATTATTCTACATATTCCTGTAATTATCCTTGGGAAAAAATGGCATATTTTGTCGTTTTTAGAATGTATTTTCCCTTAATTGTATTCTTGTTTTACCCCCTTGTCGTAGAACACAATATGATTTATTATCCAGCGATATACTTTTGTTACTTCCAGAGAGGAATTTACAGAATCGCGGCGAACTTTAACACCAACTAAATCTTTTCATAACCTGGAGGAGAGATTTATGTTTGGAGTTAAATTAACCTGCCCCCAGTGCAAGGAGCCTATCACTACAAATACCAGCAGATGCCCGTCCTGCCGCAATACTATACCAAAGAAGCATATAGAGCATTATAAAAAGGCGGAGACAAAGTTCTGGATAACGTTCCTGGGTGGCTTCATCATCTTCCTAATCATCCCCTTCCTCCTTTATGATCTATTGGGCACCAAATGGACAGGGACCCTGATTGCCTCCGGTATCCCCATCTCATTCCTGGCCGGATACCTGGTAATGTTTATGGATATTTACGGCAAAAAAAGAAAGCGCTATAAAGACAACTGACCTGCCGGAAAGCAGGTCAGCTGTCTTTTATTTATAATATCAGATTTTCTTGTACCACACGGCGGATTATATCCTGAGGAATATCCCTTACCATCTCCACTTTACCGATAGCGGTAGGAAGAATGAATAAAACTTTTTTGTCAGAGACCTTTTTATCATAAATCAGGTTCTGGATAACTGTTTCCAGGAACTTAGCAGGAAAACGGATTGGAAGTTCCCATAGTTCCAGGATATCCTTAACTCGTGTTACCACATCTTTCTCAATCATACCCAAAGCGTAGGCCAGTTCCATAGCACCGTACATACCAATGGCTACGGCTTCCCCGTGCCGGTACTCTTTGTAATGGGTCGCACTTTCCAGGGCATGGCCCATGGTATGGCCGAAATTCAGGATGTTTCGTAACCCCTCATCTTTTTCATCCCGGCTGACTACTTCAGCTTTGATTTGACAGCATCGTTCGATCATTTCCGGTAAGACAGAGGGGTCACGCCGCAAAATCTCCAGGGTATGGTTTTCGAGAAACTCAAAAAAAGCCTCATCCCAGATGATACCGTATTTCACCACTTCCGCCAGGCCTGCCCGCCATTCAGTATCCGGCAGCGTATCCAGAGTCCGTAAATCGGCCCAGACAGCTAAAGGTTGATAAAAAGTACCAAGCATATTCTTCCCCAGGGGATGGTTGACGGCCACTTTTCCCCCCACACTGCTGTCCACCTGGGCCAGCAAGGTAGTGGGGATTTGGATGAAGGGTACGCCCCTGCGGTAGAGGGCCGCTACGAATCCGGCTATGTCCCCCACCACACCGCCGCCTAAGGCCAGGACAGGGGCTTTGCGGCCCAGATTCCCTTCCAGCATTTTCTCCAGGATTTCTCCTGCCTGCTCCCATGATTTAGCTTCTTCTCCGGGAGGCATCAGGTAGGTTCTCACTTTAAAGCCCTGGTCAGCAATCAGTGTCTCCAAGGAGGAACCATAATACTTGTGCACTTCCCTATCAGAAAGCAAAAACACTTCTTTTTCCAGGGGAAAAGTACCAAGTTCCGCGGTACATTCCTCTAAAATCTCATAGCCTATAGTGATGGTATAACTTCTCTCGCCCAGATCCACAGGAACCTTTCTTGCCACACACATCGCCACCTATTGTCAAACTACCACTTTTTCAGGTATTCCAGGTAATGATTATAATTAACCAGCATTTCTTCCAGGTGGTCACCGCCGAATTTTTCTAAAAGGGCCACAGCGATTTCCCAGGCTACAGCAGCCTCGCCCACAATAGCCGCGGCAGGGACTGCGCAGACATCGGAACGTTCTACAGCGGCCTGGAAGGGTTCTTTGCTGAGGATATCCACGCTGTTTAAGGGAGAAAGCAGGGTGGGAATGGGCTTCATAGCCGCCCTGATCACGATATTTTCCCCGTTGGTAATGCCACCTTCCAGCCCTCCGGCGTGGTTGGTCCGGTGATAGAAACCTCTTTCCGGTGAATAATGAATCTCGTCATGAACCTGAGAGCCCGGTAAAACAGCCCCTTCCAAACCCAGGCCGATTTCTACACCCTTGATGGCAGGAATACTCATAAGAGACTGGGCCAACCGTCCGTCCAAACGCCGGTCCCACTGGACATGGGAACCTAAGCCAGGCGGAACTCCTTCCACGATAACCTGGAAAACACCACCCAGGGAGTCACCTTCTTTCCTGGCCTGGTCAACGGCCTCTCTCATGGCTTCCGCAGCATTATTGTCCGGGCAATAAAATGGATTATCGTATAGCTCACGTCCCAGTATCTTACCGGATGCTTCCCCCCGTACCGGGCCAATGGCTACTACCTGCCCCTGAACCCTAATGCCAAAGGCAGCCAGCAGTTCCTGGGCTACGGCACCCACGGCCACCCTGACCGCCGTTTCCCTGGCACTGGCCCTTTCCAGGATATTGCGGATGTCCCGCTGCCTGTACTTCAGGGCACCGGGCAAATCGGCATGACCCGGGCGTGGCTTGGTTACCACTCTTTCTGTAAGGAGAGCATCCTTCCCAGGGGCCATAATCTCCTGCCAGTTCTCCCAGTCCTTGTTGCGTATCAGTAAAGTGAGGGGGCTCCCCAGGGTCAGGGAGCCACGCAAGCCGGAAAGAAACTCCACCCGGTCCTGTTCTATGGCCATACGCCCGCCCCGGCCGTAGCCGCCCTGGCGCCTCTTTAATAGCTCATCAATATTTTCCTTGTGTATCTTTAAACCTGCCGGCAGCCCCTCGATAATCGCTGTAAGAGCCTGCCCGTGGGATTCCCCGGCTGATAAATAGCGCAGCATTTCTATACCCACCTCTCCAGTTCGCGGGCCATTACCTCCACAGGGGGCTTCAGCCCGGACCACTGTTCAAAAGCCAGTACCCCCTGTTCCAGAAGCATTCCCAGGCCATTAAGGGTTTGGCAGCCTTTTGTCCTGGCTTCCCGTAAAAACAGGGTTTCTTTCGGTTTATAAATAAGATCAATCACCCATTGTGAAGACCTGATCCATTCAGGATTCAAGGGAGGCATTTCCTCCACCCGGGGCACCATTCCCAGAGAAGTGGTATTAATAATAAAATCACTTCCCTGGACTGCCTCTTTAATACTTTTATCATCCCACCCCAGGGCCTGACCCCGGCAGTCAAGACCATAAACTATCTCCATGATCTCCTGGGCTTTACTTAAGGTACGGTTAATAATATTGATCTCTTTGGCGCCTGCCATAGCAAGGGTAACCGCCACGGCCCGGGCCGAACCACCAGCGCCCAGCATAAGGACTCGCCGTCCTTCCACCCCCCGGGGATCTACCTTCTTTAAGGCCTTCAAAAAACCGGCTCCATCGGTATTGGTCCCCCATAGTTCCCCTTCCCGGCAATAGAGAGTATTCACCGCCCCTATTAAGCGACTTTCTTCAGAGATGCCATCCAAAAAGGGAATGATTTTTTCCTTAAAGGGAACAGTAACGTTTCCTCCCATAATGCCTAAAGCCTTTAAACCCTTGACAGCCTCTTCCAAACCGTCTTCCTCTACTTTACAGGCAATATAGAGCCTGTTTTCCTGAAGAGCCCGAAAAGCAGCGTTGTACATAGCAGGGGAAAGGGTTTGAGCAATGGGGTTACCCAGAAGGACATATATTTTGGTATTACCGTTAACCTCAAGCATCTTACTCACACCTTTTGCAGTTGGCTGATGAGCTGGGTGAATTCGGGGAAAGAGATATTCACAGCCTCCCCGTCTTCTATGTGAGTTTCCCCCTCAGCACGCAGTCCCGCGACAGCCAAAGCCATAGCGATACGGTGGTCATGATAACTCTGGCAGACATTGCCTTTTAAGGGCTTACCGCCTATGATACGCAGACCGTCGGGGAGTTCCTCAATTTGCGCCCCCAGTCTGGTCAAGCCCTCACTGATGGCATACAAACGGTTACTTTCCTTTACTTTCAATTCCGCCGCATCATGGATCTCTGTAACTCCTTCAGCAAAAGCGGCAGCTACAGCCAGCACGGGTATTTCGTCAATGAGGCGAGGTATAATGGCACCGCCAATACTCACACCCCGCAGCTCACTGCTCTGTATTTCTATATTACCAATAAGTTCGCCTGCTACCACACGGGTATCGAATAAACGGATTTTTCCCCCCATGGCCTGTAAAACCTCTATGATGCCATCACGGGTGGGGTTTAAACCTACATTTTCAATAATGATTTTTGCCTGGGGAACAATCAGCCCGGCAACCAAAAAGAAAGCCGCCGAGGAAATGTCTCCGGGCACCAGCACCTTTTGACCCTTGAGTTGTGTTCCTCCTTTAATGCGGACAGCTAACCCGTCCGTCTCCAACTCCGCGCCAAAGGCTTTCAGCATCAATTCCGAGTGATTGCGGGACTGCTCAGGTTCAATGACCTCCGTCCAGCCGTCAGCATAAAGACCGGCCAAAAGAATAGAGGACTTAATCTGGGCACTGGCCACAGGCGTTTGATAAGAGAGGGATCTCAGGTTTCCTCCCTGGACTGCCAGAGGAGCCAGGTTCCCATTCTGCCGTCCCAGAATAGTGGCCCCCATTTCCCTTAAGGGTTTGGCCACCCTCCCCATAGGACGACGGCGTATGGAAGGATCCCCCGTGAGAAAAGAAGTGAAAGGCTGGCCGGCCAAAATCCCCATCATTAACCGGATAGTGGTGCCTGAATTACCTACGTCCAAAACGTCCTCGGGTTCCTGCAGACCGTAGAGTCCTCTGCCCTCTACCCGGACGTTTTTACCCTCCATCGTGATAGGAACTCCCAGGGCCCGGAAACAACGCACAGTGCTCAGGCAGTCCTCGGCCATGAGGAATCCCTCAACCTGAGTAACGCCCTGGGCTAAAGCGCCCAGCATAATAGAACGGTGGGAAATAGATTTATCTCCCGGGACCTGGATTGTCCCTTCCATCTTCTTAGTTTGTGTTATGGTTACACGCATTTACATCGGCTCCTCTTACCCAGCATAATTACCATTTATTATACCCCAGTTTTTCTTACAGGGAAGCCTTTGGCCTCAAGAATTTCTACAGCCTGGTTTCTCCAGTCTTCACGGATAAAACCGAAACGGATGGTACCGCCGTCGTCTTCTCTTACCGGCTGTATTGCTATATCGCTGATATTGATGCCTTTCTCCCCTAAAAGTTGAGAGAGTTCAGCAATAATTCCCGGCTGGTCAGGGACCGTAACCGTTAATTCAAAAAGCTCATGAATTATCCCTTTGAGGCCTGTTGGCAAGCTTTCCCGAAACATGCGGGAACGTCTTAGGATTTGGAGTAAAGCTTCCTGGTCTTTTTTCACAATAGCTCTTTCTAATTCTTTTAGCGACTGTCTGAAGCCCTGAATAAGGGGTAAGAGAACATTAGCGTTTTGCATAAAGATGTCACACCACATCTCACTGTTACTGGCAGCAATACGGGTAGAATCACGGAACCCTCCTGCCGCCAGGGCAAAATACCCTTTTTCCCTTTCTTCCAGCTCACCTACAGTAGAAACCAGGGCACTGGCTACCAGATGGGGCAAATGACTTACCGCCGCTACTTTCCGGTCATGTTCCTCGGGTGAAAGAAGAATCGCCTTGGCCCCTATTTCCTGAACCAGTTGTTTTACCGTCTCCAGGGCGTGACTTGCAGTTTCCGAAGTAGGGGTCAGGATATAGGCAGCATTCTCAAAGAGCAGTTCGTGGGCCCCCTTGAGCCCTCCTTTTTCGGAACCGGCCATGGGGTGACCGCCTACAAACTGGACAGCAGGGGGTAAGATTTCCTGCAAAGTATTCACAATATATCTTTTGGTACTACCCACATCTGTAATAATAGTGCCTGGTCTCAAAAAGGGTACAATCTCCCGGCAGATTCCGGGCATTGCCGTCATGGGTGTAGCTAAAAAAATGACTTCAGCATTCCTTACGGCCTCTTCCGGATGGAGAGTCCCCCAGTCAATAGCATTGCGGGCTACTGCTTCATCCAGGACTTCCTGTTTTGTATCAAGGCCGCACACTTTGATCCAGGGCTTTTTCCCCTTGAGGGCCATCCCCAGAGAACCACCGATCACCCCTAAGCCAATGATGGTAATATGCTTAATCACGTTCTCCCGCCTCCCGGTCAGATGGTTCTCCCCATCACAACGGCCATTTTTTGTAAATCTCCCATGATATTAGAAAATCTCTCCGGCGTTACAGACTGGGGACCGTCACACAGGGCTTCGCTGGGTTTGGGATGAACTTCGATAATCAGGCCGTCGGCACCGGCGGCAATGGCGGAACGGGCCATAGGCTGTACCAGCTTCCATTTTCCAGTACTGTGGCTGGGATCGACAATAATGGGTAAATGACTCAATTCTTTAATGACGGGAACCGCGGAAAGGTCCAGAGTGTTCCGGGTAAAAGATTCAAAAGTACGGATTCCTCTTTCACAAAGAATCACCTGGTGATTGCCGCTGACCATAATGTATTCAGCAGCCATAATCCATTCCTCAATGGTGGCACTAAGTCCCCTTTTTAAAAGAACAGGTTTGTTATATTTGGCAACCTCGCGCAGCAGGGGGAAATTCTGCATGTTCCTGGCCCCAATCTGTAAAATATCGGCGTATTGGGCAACCATAGCCACCTTTTGCGTATCCATTACTTCCGTGACAATTAAGAGACCCGTCTTTTCCCGGGCTTCGGCCAGGTATTCCAGTCCTTTTTCCTCCAGGCCCTGGAAAGCATAAGGAGAAGTCCGGGGTTTAAAGGCCCCGCCCCTTAGAATACGGGCTCCTCTTTCTCTCACCATTTCCGCTACTTCCAAAAGCTGCTCCCTGCTCTCTACAGCGCAGGGTCCGGCCATGACCTGGATTTCCTCTCCACCTATGGTAACGTCACCTATTCTGATAACGGTATCGTCGGGTTTAAATTCCCGGCTGGCCAGTTTGTAAGGTGCCAGGATAGGAATAACCTTCTCCACACCTTCCATGACTTCCAGGGCTAAGTCCATGTAATGGGACTTATCTCCCACAGCTCCGATGAGGGTTCTTTCCACCCCTACGGAAAGATGGATCTGGAAGCCGTTTTCTACTAGCTTCTTAGCCACCTTGTCAACCAATTCTTCTTTGACACCTGTTCTCATGACGACAATCATTTTCCATACCTCCTTCATTTTTTAGGTAAGTATGGCCAGCATACGGGTGCAAATAAATACAAAAAGACACCCCTAGGAAGGGTGCCTGACACACACGTATCTTCCTACCATACTACCATCCTACCAGTAATTCACTTTTCCAGGGGAACAAACCTGCCATCCTACGAAATTTGTGTCCCTTCACTGGTGCAATTTTTATATATTATATTCCCTCTATTATAAAAATGCAAGCCCTTTTTATCTAAAATGTTTTTATCTAAAAAAAGGACCGTTTCCTAAGAAAACGGCCTGTGGTTAAATGGTGCAGCAACCACACTTTATAATCTTTAAATTCTTTTAACCATACCTGAACTGGACCCCAAAAGTCCCCCGGGGATAATTCCACTGGATAGCCCCTTGCTTGGGACAAACCACACGGCAGGTCCCGCATTCCAGGCATCCGGCATAATCGAAGGTTATTTCTCCTTCTTCGTTTAAGTTGTATAAAAGGGCGGGACAGGCATAAAGACAGGGC
>JAIHAN010000058.1 GCA_020054815.1 Peptococcaceae bacterium
GAATATCGGTTAACGATGGCTCATCAATTATCTCTATATGGTTGTTGAGCCTTTTTTACACGCAAAACTTCCGATTGACCCCTTCAAGAACCGTCCCCAGTGTCGCACACCCAGTGTCGCAGTGTCGCAAGGCAAGCTCCAGTGCAAGTAAGGGGCTTGCCTTATTGCTTTTCTCCAGGTTATTTCGTACAATGCAGCTATAGAAAAAATCAGCAAAGAGGTAATGTTCATGTTACAGTGCTATGACTGTGGTAAGACTTACCCGGAAGAAAAGGCTCTTTGGCAGTGTGATTGCGGAAGCTATCTCCTCTACACTACCCCGGAGCTAAAACTGAATAAAGAAAAGATTCAAAAAGGACCTTTTTCCCTGTGGCGTTATCAGGAGGCCCTTCCGGTTTCTGAAGAAAACCGCGTCACTATGGGTGAAGGGTTAACACCTCTTTTACCGGTGACCTATGAAGGAAGAGAGGTATTGTTAAAACTGGATTTCTTACAGCCTACGGGCTCATACAAGGATAGGGGAACAGCTGTACTTGTCAGCAAATTAAAGGAATGGGGAGTAAAGAGGGTAGTAGAAGATTCCTCGGGCAATGCCGGTGCCTCTATGGCTGCTTACTGTGCCCGTGCTGGAATTGAGTGCGAAATATTTGTTCCAGCATATACTTCGGCGGGAAAACTGGTACAGATCCAGTATTATGGGGCGGACATGGTCAAGGTGCCAGGGACCCGGGAAGATACTACGCTGGCGGCTATAAGGCGGGCCGAGGAAGTTTTTTATGCCAGCCACAACTGGAGTCCCTATTTTATTGAAGGCACTAAAACCCTGGCCTTTGAATGCTGGGAACAGCTGGAGTGGCAGGCGCCTGATGCAGTGATTGTCCCTGCAGGGAACGGCAGTCTTGTCTTAGGTCTTTATAAAGGATTTAGTGAACTAAAAGAGATGGGCTATATTACCCGCCTGCCCCGGATTATTGCTGTACAGTCTGCCAACTGCAGCCCTGTCTACAGGGCTTTTCACCAGGGCCTGGATGTTGTGCCGGCGGTGGAAAAGCAGGCTACCCTGGCGGAAGGAATCGCCTCAGCGGCGCCGGTAAAAGGTGCGTATATCCTGGAGGCTATACGGGAAAGCCGTGGTACTGTAGTCATAGTTCAGGAAGAAGAGATCAAAAGGGCTCTTTCCGAACTGGGCAGGCTGGGTGTTTTTGTAGAACCTACCTCCGCCACGGTGTGGGCCGCCTGGAAATTCCTCCAGCAGCAGGGAGATTGGTCCAAAGGGGAAAAAATTATCCTGGAATTGACGGGTTCTGGCTTAAAAGCTACGGATAAATTGCTAGAATTAACATAGTAATGTATAATGTATACAACTGACAAAATTTCTACTAATTTCAGGAGAATCATGTTAATATATAAGATAATTTTCTATGTCTAAAAAAGGGTAGAAAGCGGGAGAGACTCTCGCACAGTAATATATTATATTAATGGGGGTAGGTACATGGTAGAGAAAAAGCGCCGTGTCGGGATAACTGACACAACCTTGCGGGATGGACACCAGTCACTCCTGGCCACCCGTATGAAGACGGAACACATGCTTCCGATTGCTGAAAAAATGGATGAGATTGGTTTTCATTCCATGGAAGTCTGGGGTGGGGCTACCTTTGATACCTGCATGAGGTTCCTCAATGAAGACCCCTGGGAACGTCTTGACAAGATCAGAAAAGTTTTAAAAAAGACAAAGATCCAAATGCTCCTCCGCGGACAAAACCTGGTAGGTTATAAGCATTATGCCGATGATGTGGTGGTAGAATTCGTCAAAAAAGCTGCAGCCCATGGCATGGATATCTTCCGGATTTTCGATGCTATGAACGATGTGCGCAACCTGGCTAAAGCCATGGAAGTGGCCAAAAAAGAAGGAGCCCATGTCCAGGCTACGATCTGCTATACGACTAGTCCTGTGCACAACATGGAGTATTTCTTGAAGATGGCGCAAGACCTGGTGGATTTGGGGGCGGACTCTTTCTGTATTAAAGACATGGCTGGAATTCTCCAGCCCTATGCAGCCTTTGAACTGGTCAGCGCCTTAAAGAAGAAGTTTGACCTGCCCGTCCAGATGCATACCCACTATACCAGCGGGATGGCAGCCATGATGTATATGAAAGCCGTAGAAGCCGGTGCTGATGTCATAGATACAGCCATCTCCACTCTGGCTTTAGGTACATCGCAGCCGGCTACAGAGACCATGGTAGCCACTTTTGCCGATACACCTTATGATACAGGACTTAACCTGGTAGCTTTGTCTGAGATTGCCGAATACTTTAAGGAGATCCGTAAGAAATACAAGGATTTTGATGTCTATAGCGGCGGTGTAGATACCAATGTCCTGATTTATCAGATTCCCGGCGGTATGTTGTCTAATTTCATTTCCCAGCTCCAGCAGCAGAATGCTTTACACCGGCTGCCCGAGGTGCTGGCGGAACTTCCCCGGGTTAGAGAAGATATGGGTTATCCTCCCCTGGTTACTCCCACCAGTCAGATTGTGGGGGCCCAGGCTGTGCTCAATGTCCTGATGGGCCGTTATAAAATGGTTACTAACGAGGTTCGTGCTTATATGAAGGGGCTTTATGGTGCTACTCCCGGTCCTGTTAACGAGGAAATCAGGAAACAGATTATTGGTGAGGAGAAACCCATCACGGGCAGACCTGCCGACCATATCGAACCCCAGTTGGAACAGGCCCGGAAAGAAATTGGGATTTACCTGCAGAAAGAGGAGGATGTCCTGTCTTATGTTCTCTTCCCGCAGGTGGCGAAAAAGTTCTTAGAAGAACGCTATGCCGCCAAATGCAATGTGGATTTTAATATGGCTCAGGAGAATGAGGCCAATATGGGAGCCAAGGTCTACCCGGCGTAAACTTAAGTAAAACGATATCCGACATCCGCTATCCGAATTCCAAATAGAATATTTAAGCCACGTCTGACATCCGTTATCCGAAATCCCAATAGAATTCAAAAAATCCAGGAAAATTTTCCTGGATTTTCTATTAGTACCGTCGCAAATAAAAATTGCCTTTCGCATTTTATAATAATATGGTGTTACATAGCGGACGTCGGAAATCGGTAATCGGAAAGTCGAAGTTAATACAAATGCTCTCTATGGATCTCCACAAGGTCTAAATAACAGCTGGGACAATACTCACCCAGGTTCCGCCAGGTAGCGGCCTTGTCTTCAGCCCAGGCCTCATCAATGAGATTTAAAGGCTGACCACAACGAGCACAACAATTTGTTTCTTGCATAAACTATCACCTTCATCAAAAGATCCTCTTTTCGGATATTCTCTCCTACTTTGCAGGAGATATACAGGTGTTACGAGAATTAATAAACATAGATAGAATAGGTGTGGGGGATATATGAGCATTGCCAGTTTAGACAAGATTATTAACGAAACCATGACGGTTATCGAGAACAATAAAAACCAGATTTACGATATTGCTGAAAATGCCCGGACCGAGAGTGAACGGGTTAAAAGAGAGATGCTTGAGGTCCAGCGGCAAGTCATGGCAACTATTGAGAGAGTTGATAGCTTAGAGAAACTGGAAAAAGCGGCTCGTATCCGCTTGATGGAGGTTAGCCGTAATTTTAAGAGATATACAGAAGATGATATACGCGTTGCTTATGAGAAAGCCCGTGAACTACAACTCGAACTAGGTACCTTACGGGAAAGGGAATCCCAGCTGAGAATCCGGCGTAATGAGCTGGAAAGGAGTTTACGTAAACTCCAGGTAACAGTAGAAAAGGCCGAATCCCTGATTACCCAAGTAGGCGTAGTCCTTGATTATTTAGGTGGTAATCTTAAAAGTATTAACGACCAGCTGGAAGTTTTCCAGCAAAAACAGCAGCTGGCGCCCAAGATTATTCAGGCCCAGGAGGAAGAAAGAAAGCGTGTGGCCAGAGAAATTCACGATGGTCCTGCTCAGTCTATGGCCAATGTTGTACTTCGTACTGAGGTCTGCGAAAAGCTTATGGATATTGATCAAGCAGCAGCCCGTAAGGAACTGAGGGAACTGCGGCAGGCCGTAAAAAACAGCCTGCAGGATGTAAGGCGGATTATCTTTGACTTGAGGCCTATGGCCCTGGATGATTTGGGTTTAGCACCCGCCCTCTCCCGTTATATGGAAAAACTCAAGGAAAATCATGATATTTCCGTGCAGGTTATCTGTACAGGACAGCCCCGGCGTATTGGCGCTACCCAGGAGGTTGCGATTTTCCGTATTATACAGGAAGCCGTACAAAATACGATTAAGCATGCCAGGGCTCGTAATATCCATGTTTTCTTAGATATGGGTCCCCACCGGATTGCCGTAATTATTAAGGATGACGGCATAGGTTTTGATTATGAGGCGTATCTTAAGGAGCCAAGACCCGAAAGTTATGGTATCCTAGGTATGAAGGAAAGATTAGATATTCTAGGTGGAGAGCTTAGTATTAAATCTAAACCGGGAGAAGGCACAGAACTTCTGGTCATTCTTCCCTTGGATTTAGAAGGAGAGAGGTAAAAATGCAGGAAAAAATCAGAGTGATTATCGTCGACGATCATCCCCTGGTAAGAGAGGGACTAAGAAAAGTTTTGACCCTGGACCATGAGATTGAGGTCATAGACGAAGCGGGGGATGGACAGGGAGCTATTAATTTGGCCCGCAGGCTGAGACCCGATGTCGTGTTGATGGATATCAATATGCCAGGAACTAACGGTATTGAGGCAACACGGGTAATCAAACGAGAATTCCCCTCTACCGGCATTATTGCCTTGACCATCCATGAAGAGGAGGAATATGTCCTGGAGTTAGTGCGGGCAGGGGTATCGGGCTACGTATTGAAGGATATTGCACCCGCTAAGCTGGTGGAGACCATTAAAACCGTAGCCAAAGGCCAATCCGTAATCGATCCTGGCATTACCAATAAACTCTTTGGCGAGCTAAACCGCCTCAGTAAACGCCGTAAAGAAAAAGAGGAGTGGGAAACCCTTACTGACAGGGAAATGGACGTACTCCAGCTGATGTCCCAGGGGTGCAGTAATAAGGACATTGCCCGGAGCCTGACTATCAGCGAGAAGACTGTAAAAAACCATATTACCAATATATTCCGTAAACTTCAGGTGGAGGATAGAACACAGGCTGTTCTTTTTGCCATCAAACACCGTCTTGTTGATTTAAATTCATAGGATATTTGATGTAAATTAATCTCTCCCCCTTGCATATATTTAAGTTGGCTGTTTAGTTGCCTGTCAGAAGTTTTACTACCAACTACCAACTATCAACTAACAACTGTAATGGGGAGAGGCATTATGGGATTATGGCTGCTGGGCCTATTTACAGTAGGCCTGCTTTTTTATGGTACGTATCTGATCATAAAGACAAAAGAAGAACGATTTTTACCTGTATTGTATATCGTGGTCAACAACCAGGCAGAAACTATCGAAGGGATCCTGCGGCAGCTGGTGAAAGGCATAAGACGAAGGGGTTTTCCCGGAACGGTCATTATTATTGATGATTTTTCCCAGGACGAAACCATGGAGATTTTAAAACGCCTGGAGCGGGAACTTGACTTCATCGTACACCAGGCTTATGGTGTAACGGAAGAAGAAAAGTACGAGCTTGGGAATGATGGAGCTGGTGTTTATTGTTTACTGCTGGAACCCCAGTCCTCTTACAGGGCAGGGCTTAAAGAGGTTGAGGGATTTTTGCGGCATTATATGACGGATAATAATAAGTCAAAAGTAATATCAAAAGCCTAGGTGACAGGGCTCAAGTCTAAGACTTGAGCCCTGTTTACAATTTAGGACATGACGCGGCTGACAGGTAGGAGAAAATTCTGAAAAAAATGAGCTTATGGCTGGATGTCAGGAGACAAGCCAGTTTGTACAATAAAGACAAGATGGTGATATATCCCATTAAACTATTTAAAGAAGGATAAAAGGAGTGTATTTTCATGTTGACAATGGCGAAGCGTCTTCTTGTTGAGGAAAAAGGTCAAGGCATGGCCGAATATGGACTGATTCTTGCTCTGGTGGCGCTAGTGGTAGTTGCTGGTCTGACGGTGCTTTCCGGTGGCTTAAACGGCCTCTTTGACCGGGTTAACGGACAGTTAGGTACTGCTACTGGTTCCGGAAGTAGTCCCTAATATGTAAGTCTGTTAATAACTTACTGGGCCCTACTTAAGTCCCCTTAGGTAGGGCCCTTTATCCAGAGTTAATTGCAAAGGGAGGTATCCCGTGATCTGGATGGACATACTGCTATTTATCTTACTAATAACATGCGGCTATACGGATTTAAGGTATCAGAGGGTCCCCAATATAGTTTTGCTGCCGGCGGCTCTTTTATCCCTAATTCTGCACCTCTGGCAGGGAGGAATAGAAGGGTTTTTCTCCTGGAGTAAGGGGTTGGGAGTGGGTGTGGCTCTTTTTCTCCTTCCTTTTCTCTGGGGGGGCATAGGGGCAGGCGATGTAAAACTCCTTGGTGTGATTGGCGCCCTTAAGGGAACTACTTTTGTCTTTTATAGTTTTTTGGCTACGGCCTTCATTGGCGGCCTTATCTCTGTTGGTATTCTGCTTTATCAAGGCAAGCTGACTCAAACCTTTAAACAGATCGGGATGAGTCTTAAGATATTTTTTTACTCCCGTTTGTCTGTCTGGAATATGCCAGGCCTGGACGAGGAGAGTAAAAGCAGTGTTGTTTTTCCTTATGGAATTGCTATTGTACTGGGTACCATTATGACGTACTGGGTGATGTAAATGGGAAAAAAGTTATTACATAAAGATAAAGGTCAGGCTCTGGTGGAAATGGCCCTCATCCTTCCGGTGCTACTGCTTCTCCTATTTGGCATTATCGAATTCGGCCGCATCTTTAGTGCCGGTCTGATGGTAAACCATGGAGCCCGGGAAGGGGCCAGACTGGGCGCTGTCGGAGCTGCCGACAGCGCCATTGTCAGCAGAGTGCAAAATTCAGTGGCCCTTGATACTTCTCAGCTTACGGTAACCGTTACGCCAGTGGAAAACGAAAGGAAAAGGGGCGGGGAAATACAGGTACAGGTCCGTTATCCTGTTCTAATTTATGCTCCTTTTATCTCTGTTTTTACAGGGAGTACTGTGACGGTAGAAGGCAACAGTGTTATGCGGGTGGAGTAGGTGAGAACCGTGAAAAAGATTACGAGAAAAACAGTAAAACTCTTTCAGCTTATGGTAAAGGAAGAAAAGGGCTCGGCCCTGGTCCTTATGGCTCTGGCCTTAACGGTACTCCTCTCGTCAGTGGCTATTGTCACTGATGTGGGTATTGCCTATCTGAATAAGATCCAGGTGGCCAATGCTGCCGATGCTGCGGTGCTGGCGGGAGCGCAGGGCTTACCGGATGAGACGAAGGCCACGGCTATAGCCCAAGCGTACGGGACCAGGAACAGTGTCCCCAATATCAATGTAGAAGTAGCGGAAAATAAAAAAGAGATTCAGGTCACAGCGGAACGCAGTACGAATCTGCTTTTTGCCCGGATCATGGGATATAACACAACCCGGGCCTCAGCCCAGGCCCGGGTTAGGCTTGAGCCTTTAACGGGGGTTAAAGGCATCGTGCCCCTGGGAATTGAAGAACAGACTTTGGTATTTGGGGAGACTTATGTTTTAAAATATGCCGCAGGCTCAGACCCCGGCGATGAATACCATTCGGGCTGGCTAGGGATTTTGGCCCTGCAGGGACCGGGGGCCAAGCTCTATGAGGAAGACCTCAAATACGGCTTTGATCAGGAAGTAAAAGTAGGGGATCTCCTTGATATCCAGACGGGTAACATCTCGGGGAAAACCCAGTCGGGAGTCCAGTACCGCATTGACCAGTGCAAGCATACACCTACCTGTACACCAGACCATTATGAGAAGGACTGTGCCAAAATTATGCTAGTTCCCATGATTCGTCCCTATGGCACTAAGCAGGTTCAGGTAGTGGGCTTTGCCGCTTTTCTGGTAGATGCCGTGGCCGGCATGGGTAATGAAAACTATATTACCGGTCAGTTTATCTACCATACCATCTCCGGTGACAGTTCTCCAACGGGGAAAGATAACGGGATTTATGTACCCAGGCTTATTCAGTGAGATTTGACATTACATGGGTGGAGGGAAGTATCTTTGAAAAACAAATTGATTATTATTCTTGCTATCGTTTTTGGCCTTCTAACCAGCTATTTGATCTATGATTACCTGATTAAAGTGGAACAGAATATGACCAATGTTCAGTACGGTGAAGTGGTAGTGACCGCAGGAGACATCACGGGAAAAACCCTTCTTACCACCGAAATGCTGGATATCAAGAAAATACCGTTAGAGTACATCCATCCCGATGCTGCCCGGAAAAAAGAAGAAGTTGTCGGCACCATTACCCTGGCTCCACTCACTAAGGGCGAACAGGTCCTTAAAAAGAAAATTGCCAGGCAGAACGAAGTTAAAAATGGCCTGGCCTATATCGTACCGGTGGGTAAAAGGGCATTAACCCTGGCTGTGGACGAAGTGAGCGGTATCGCTGGACTAATAAGGCCCGGTGACCATGTAGACGTGGTAGCCACTGTCAATATACCTGATCCCTCAGGTTTAAAAGAAACGCCCCATTCCCTGGTGGTCCTGCAGGATCTGCCGGTTTTAGCGGTAGGAAAAACCATGGATGACAAAGGTGACGGTAAACCCCCGGTTGAAGCCAAGACGGTTACGGTAGCTGTTACGGTGGAACAATCCCGCCCCCTGGTCCTGGCCAGTCAGAAAGGCGCCATCCGGCTGATGCTGCGTTCACCTGTGGATACGGGTGTGGTCACTACGTGGCCCTTTAAGGCTGCTAATTTCCTGCAGTAAGGGAGTGAGATTATATGGAACCGATTCGTGTTCTCCTGGTGGATGATACCGATGAAACAAGAGATAACGTGCGCCGTATCCTTTCTTTTGACAAGGATATTGCTGTGATCGGGGAGGCCAGGGATGGCCTGGAAGCCATCCAGAAGGTCGAGGCCTTGAATCCCGATGTGGTCCTTATGGATGTCAACATGCCCAAACTTGACGGGATTTCTGCCACCGAACGAATTTCCCTGGAACACCCGGGCTGCTCCGTCATATTCCTCAGCGTCCAGGGAGAGCCGGAATACCTGAGAAAAGCCATGATGGCGGGGGCCCGTGACTACCTGGTAAAACCCTTTAGCGGGGATGAATTGATGGATACCATCAAACGGGTTTACCAGCTGGATAGCAAAAGGGTTGGTCAAGGTAAGGAAAATAAAGTGGAGCGGGTAAAACCCCAGGTGGTAACAGTCTTCGGTACCAAAGGCGGTGTGGGTAAAACCACCATTGCCGTGAACCTGGCCATCCTCCTGGCCAATACCAAGAAAAAAGTAGTCATTGTCGACTTAGACTTGCAGTTTGGCGATGTCTCGGTATTTCTTAATCTTCTGCCCAAAAGGACTATGGCGGAGCTGGCTCAGGAAGGCCACAACATTGACATTGACCTGGTGGAATCCTATATGATTCCCCACCTCTCGGGGATCAAAATCCTCCCGGCGCCAGGGCGACCGGAATACGCGGAATTAATCACTCCGCCTCAGGTGGAAGCGGTCATCAGTATTTTAAAACAGCACTATGACTACGTAGTCATTGATACCCCACCTTTGTTCAATGAAACCAACTTAAGTGCCCTCGATCTTTCCACTCAGATTTTTTTAGCCCTGTCTTTGGACCTGGCAACCATTAAAAACGTCAAACTTAGCCTGGAACTCCTTGATTCGCTGCACCACCGGGGTAAGACCAAGCTGCTTCTTAACAGGGCCTCGGAGGATATGGGCATCAAAATCAGTAATGCCGAAGAAACCCTGGACTTCTTAATTGCCGCCCAAATCCCCAGTGATGGCAAATTGTGTGTCTCCGCTCTTAACAAGGGGATACCCTTTGTCCTTTCTGACCCCCATGCGAAGGTAAGCCAGGCCATCCGCAATGTTGCCGACTTAGTCATCCAGGACAAGGGTTACCAGCAGGACCTAAAAGAAATGCGGCGCGGCAGTTTCTTAGGGAGGCTCTTCAAATAAGGAGGTGAGAACTGGTGTCACTGCTGCAAAGGCTGGAAAAAGAAAAGGGGATGAAACTGGCGCCGGGTACAGGAGAAAGCAAACACCAGCCCCTGAAAACCGGTGACCCTTACCTGGCACTAAAAGTAAAGGTCCATAAAGAAGTCATCGAGTTGATGGATGCAGAACTCCTGGAGCAGAAGGACCAGTCCGCTCATTTACTTCCGCCGGAAGAACTTAGTATAAAAGTAGAGGAACTGGTGAATGTCATCGTCGACAGGGAGGCTTCTCACCTCACCAGGGTGGAGCGCCAGAAGATAATCACGGAAATTCTCGATGAGGTCATTGGCCTGGGCCCCATCGAACAGCTTATCAAGGACCCGGAAATCTCGGAGATTATGGTCAACGGTCCCCATCAGATTTTTGTGGAGCGTAGGGGGAAGCTGGAAAAGGCCCCTTTTACGTTCCGTAATAACGAGCACGTGCTGCATATTATCGATAAAATAGTTTCTCCTCTGGGACGGCGCATTGACGAATCTATGCCCATGGTAGACGCACGCCTGCCCGATGGTTCCCGGGTCAATGCCATTATCCCTCCCTTAGCTATTACAGGCCCCACTATTACCATTAGGAAGTTTTCCCGGGATCCCTTAACCATCCATGATTTGATCCGTTTCGGCACCTTAACACCTAAGATGGCGGCTTTTCTGGAGGCCTGTGTCAAGGCCAGGCTAAACATCGTCATCTCCGGGGGAACCGGCAGCGGTAAAACCAGTACTTTAAACGTACTTTCTTCCTTCATCCCGGAAAATGAGCGGATTGTTACCATTGAGGATGCGGCAGAACTCCAGTTACGGCAGGAACATGTCATTACCCTGGAAAGCCGGCCTCCCAACATTGAAGGGAAAGGTGCTATTACCATCCGGGACCTGGTTCGCAATGCCCTGCGGATGCGTCCGGACCGGATAGTCATTGGGGAGGTTCGTTCAGGGGAGGCGCTAGATATGCTGCAGGCCATGAATACAGGCCACGACGGGTCCCTGACCACAGGTCATGCCAATTCACCCCGGGATATTCTCTCGCGTTTGGAAACCATGGTACTCATGGCCGGTATGGAATTGCCCATGCGGGCTATCCGGGAACAGATGGCCTCGGCCATTGACCTCATCGTTCAGCAGGCCCGCTTGAGGGATGGAAGTCGTAAGATCACCCATATCACCGAGGTAATTGGCATGGAGGGGGATGTGATCACCCTCCAGGATATCTTCCGTTACGAGAACGAAGGCTATGATGACAGGGGCCGCTTGAAGGGGCGTTTCGCGGCTACAGGAGTAAGGCCCAAATTTATGGACAAGCTCCTGGTAGCGGGTGTCAGTGTCCCAGAGGACCTCTTTTTCTAGGCAGTATTTAAAAATGTACTACTAAGTGGGAGTGTAGACCATGAGACTACTCTTAATCAGCATTACTTCTTTTATGAGCATATTTTTAGGTTTACTCTGGGTGTACTACTGGACAACCTGGGGCAAAAGAAACCTCAACCAGCGCCTGAAGAAGTTCACGGATACTTCCCGCCAAGTACGGGTGGAAGAGGAGGAAAAAGAACGGAACTTCAGCATGAAGGCCATATTGGGCAAGGCCGGGCAGGTTTTTGTCAAACGCGGCATGACCAAACAGTTGGAGTACCAGCTGATTAAGGCCGATATACCCCTGCGGGGGGAAGAGTTTTTAATTATCTGGATGTTGGCAGCCCTGGTACCCGGTACCCTCATCTATATCCTGAGCCGTAAAATCACTATAAGCTTCTTGCTTTATATCTTGGGGATCATTTTACCCCCCCTGCTGGTTAGTACAGCTCAGCAGAAGCGGTTGAAGAAATTCGACCAGCAGATCAGCGACTCCCTGGGGATTATGGCCAATGCCCTGCGGGCAGGGTTTAGTTTTATGCAGACCCTGGAACTGGTAAGCCGGGAAATGCCTAACCCCATTGCCAAGGAATTCGCCCGCACCTTCCGGGAGATGAACCTGGGGGCCCCTATGGAAGAGGCCCTGGTCAATTTAACGAAGCGGGTTGCCAGTGATGACCTGGATCTGGTGGTCACAGCCGTACTTATCCAGAGGCAGGTGGGCGGTAACCTGGCAGAAATTCTGGACAACATCTCCTTTACCATTAGGGAAAGAGTAAGAATACAGGGTGAAATCAAAACCCTGACAGCCCAGGGAAAAATATCGGGAATTATTATCGGCTTGATTCCTCCCTTTTTGATACTGATTCTCCTGCTCATTAACCCTGCCTACTTAAAACCCCTCTTCCAGTCGGCCATTGGTTTGGCCATGCTGGCGGCAGGGGTTACCAGTGAATTGATTGGTTTAGTTATCATTAAAAAGATTATTACCATCGATATTTAAGGGGAGTACTTATGATATTCGTACTTATTGTCACCTTTTGCTTTACCTGTACTTTGGTCCTGGCTTTCTTCCACTTTCTCTTTCGGGAACAGAACGAACTGGCTGAAAGGTTGAAAAAGTTTACCACCAGCCAGGCCCGCCAGAAAAAAGAGGAAGAGGATGAGTTAAGCAAGCCCTTTTCGGAAAGGGTGATCAGGCCTGTTATTGGCTGGTTCTCAACTTTAGTGACCCGTTTTACTCCCAGCAGAAGCCGGGAAAAGCTGCAGCAGGTCCTGCAGTTCGCCGGCAACCCCGGCAACCTGAAGGCCCACGAGTATCAAGCCCTCCATTTTCTGTTAGTAGCGCTGGCAGCACTGATGGGCTGGAGCCTGGCCTGGTTAAGTCGTAAAGGTTTTCTGGAACAGTTTGTCATGGCTTTTCTCCTGGGGCTCATTGGCTATCTGCTGGGTAAAGTTTACCTTTCAAACAGGGCCCGGCAGAGACAGCAGGCTATGCAAAAGGAACTTCCAGATGTCCTGGACCTTCTCACCGTAAGTGTAGAAGCAGGCTTGGGGTTTGACGCTGCCCTCTTGCGTGTCATTGAAAAATCCAAAGGTGTACTGGCCAAAGAATTTGTCACTACCCTGCAGGAACTACAGATGGGAAAATCGCGCAGAGAAGCCCTGCGGGACATGGGAAAGCGTACTGGTGTTGACGATATCCTGACTTTTGTAGGCGCCATGATACAGGCTGACCAGTTGGGAGTCTCCATTACCAAAATACTGCGTACCCAGGCCGATCAGGTCAGGATGAAACGCCGGCAGAGGGTGGAGGAAAAAGCCATGAAAGCGCCCATCAAGATGTTGATTCCCCTGGTTTTCTTCATCTTTCCCAGTATCTTTATCGTTTTATTGGGGCCCGCTGCTATCCAGATCTATAAACAATTCCTGGGAGGAAGGTAAGTGTGGAAATCGTAATTACTAAGGAAGGACAAGTGATAGGCAGCAGGATTAGGATTGCCGCTACCTTTTGGCAGAGATTAAAGGGACTTCTCGGTACCAAATCCTTAGCAGAGGGCCAAGGCTTGCTTTTGCGCCCCTGTAGTCAGGTGCATACCTGGCTTATGGGCTATACTATAGATGTTGTATTTCTCGACGAATATGGCCGGATTGTTGGTTTAGAACAGAATATGAAGGCGGGTCAGGTTAGTCCCAAATATCATAAGTCCTGGCAGGTCTTAGAGCTTCCTTCCGGCAGTGTAGAAAAATATAACTTAAGAAGAGGTGATTTCCTGGAAATCCTATATTCCAGTTAGAGGAGTACTTCTATCAAACCATATTAGAACCGCCAGGCCTAACGTATCACAACATGTAAAGTACGGCCGGCGGAGAAAGAGGGTATAAGCCCATGCTGTTAAAGCGGATGTATTACGAGGAAAAAGGCCAGGGCTTATCTGGAGTAGCAAAAAAGTTTATTTGATATGACAATTTAAGTATATATTACTAAATGATGGCAATAATACTAACAACAGCTCAAAATTACAATTAGGAGGCAATTTTATGGAAATGCAGTTGTTGTTAGAAAAAACCAGAATCCTGCACCAATTACTGCAAAAATCAGCAAGCCAGACCCTTAATTTCAACACCATTGCTGATGAATTATCCCGGGTAGTTGAAGCCAGTGTTTATGTAATTGGCAGGAAAGGTAAGCTCTTGGGTAAGACGGAAATCAGTTCAACCCATGGCGGTTTATTCAGCGCTGAGGAGTTAGCCAATGGACAGGTCTCCGAGAGCAATCTCCAGTGGGTCTTTGGTTATACCCATACAGAGGTAAATTTCATGCCCAAAGACACCAATTTCTACTGTATCCTGGCTCCCGTATTCGGCAGCGGCGAACGAATGGGAACAGTGGTTTATGCCCGTGAGGACCGTGCTTACACCCCCGCCGAGATCATTCTGGCGGAATACGGGGCCAGCGTAGCCGGAATGCAAATCCTCAGAAGCGCCAACGAGAAAATGGAGAACGAAGCTCGCAAGAAGACAGTGGTCCAGCTGGCCCTGGAAGTGCTCTCGTACTCAGAACTGGAAGCCGTCAAGTACATCTTCAGTGAAATTGAAGGCAGCGAGGGCTTCCTGGTAGCCAGCAAACTGGCTGAGGAGTACAAGCTTACCCGTTCGGTTATCGTCAATGCCCTGCGTAAACTGGAGAGTGCCGGTGTGATTGATGCCAGGTCACTGGGTATGAAGGGGACTTATATTAAAGTATTAAACGACTATCTCTACGAACAATTAGCTAATATTTAATGTAACAAATACAGGCTGTTGGAGGATAACCAACAGCCTGTATTTGTTACAACGTTTTGCTAACGCACCTAGTCTCGCTATGTCGGAAGTCGGAAGTCGTATTTATTTTAGCAGGGTTCGCTATTTTTGTGGCGAAAAGAATGATAATAGGAGATATTATGATGGAGGGTGAAGGCATGGAGTGGCGGAACTGGTGGGAGGCTATCCTGGAGCTGGTTTTTCCGGGAGGGAATTTGTGTCCTTTCTGTGGTCAAAATGAGATAAAGGGCCAGGACGGCGTGATTTGTACAACCTGCCTAAAGGGGGTTCTCAGCTTAAAAGACACTATCCCAACATGTCCGCGCTGCGGCCATTTTTATGCTGCTACCGACTGTACCAACTGCCTGGAATGGGATAACAGTTTAAGAAAAGTACTGGGGGTAGTGCCTTACGAGGGTGTCTACCGGGAATTGATTCATAACCTGAAATACTCGGGCAGGCAGGAATTGTCTAAGCCCCTGGGGTATTTGCTGGCGGAGACGGTGAAAAAATCGGGTCTTTTAGGAAAAGTGCACTTAATCATACCCGTGCCGTTACACCCCTCCCGGCATAAGGAGAGGGGTTATAACCAGAGTGAGTGGTTGGCGCGGGAGGCGGCCAGAGTTCTGCACCTGCCCCTGGATGGACAAAGCATGATCCGGGAACATTTTACCAAACCCCAGACGGGTTTAGGGCGGCAGGAAAGATTAAAGAATATGGAGGGGGCTTTTCGGCTTCGGGATAACAGTAAGGTATTAGGGCGAAACATTCTTTTGGTGGATGATATTATGACAACAGGCTCAACGCTCCTGGCCTGTGCCCATACACTGGCTGAGGGAGGGGCCGGTAAAATCTATGGGGTTGTCTGGGCGGCAGGAGGGGGCAGAAATTTAGGAAATAATTGCAGGAAAGAAGACATATTTTGGCGAATAAAGACATAAAGTGCTATGAAGGGGGAAGGCTATCATGGAGTTAAGGAATTGCCCCGAATGCGGCAAGGTCTTTACGTATGTTCGCACAAATTTATGCCCTGCCTGTCAACAAAAGGACGAAGAGGAATTTAAAGCGGTCCGGAAGTTTATTGCCCAAAACCCCGGCAGTGATCTTATCACTGTGAGTGAAGGTACAGGGGTAAGTGAGGCCAAGATTATCCGTTACCTGCGGGAGGGCAGGATTACAGCGAATAATACTGCTGGTACCAATATTAAGATAAATTGTGAGGTCTGCGGAACCCTTATTTCAGGAGGACGTTTCTGCAAGGAATGCAGCGAGAAATTAGTCTCCGGTTTAAAGAAGAGCATCCAGGAGGAAAATAAGAAAACCCTGGAAGAGATGGAAAAGAAAAAAGCAGGAGTTCGCATGCATACCGCTGATTTCTGGAAAGACAGACGTTAGGATATGTAAGAAAGAGTAATATTGAAAGAAAACGAGTAAGCAGCGAATAAATGGACTAAATAGTCCTAAAAAGAACATTACACCTATCCGATAAAAAGGTAGGTGTATTTTTGCTTAGTGTGAGGTGTATGTATATGCGGATATTTAATCAGCATATTCCGGGAATTATCAAAGCCTATAACCAGAATAAGAATACCCTGGGCAAAG
>JAIHAN010000059.1 GCA_020054815.1 Peptococcaceae bacterium
CAGAATATTACAGATACCCGAAATACCAAAGAGTTCAGTCATGGCGCCAGCCCGCTCCGGATCAATACCCATTTTTACCAGGACATTGGTGCCATCTTTAATTAATTTGAGCCCCTAGTGGCATAGGCGGGCCCCACCTTATGAGAACCCGAGGGGAAGTACTTGCCCAGCATTACTACGATATTGGCATCTACCCCTGTTATTTCTTTGGGTAGCACTATTTTACGCACTTGGTTCCTGTCATCTTTCCAGCCAAGCCGGAAAAAACCTTTCTCCCTGGATTTCTTTTCCTGTATAACACTTTTCTGCCCCTTTCGCGAAGAAGGCGCTGGCCCTAAAATCTGTATCTTCCTGGGCTAGCCTCTGGATTATTTCTGCTGCAAAACCTCTGTCCGTGTCTTCTGCAAAAAAGGCCATAGCGCAAATCATAGCCGCCAAAGCCTCCTTCATGTCAGAGGCACCCCGACCATAGATTCTACCCTGATCTAAGATACCCCCGTAGGGTGGGTACTGCCATTTTTCCGGTTCTGGTACTGGTACCGTGTCCATATGCCCATCAAAGAGCAATCTCTTTTCAGGTCTTTTGCCTTTGATATGACCGATGATGTTACCCAGCCCATCTAGTATTAAGTTAGTTTGAAATACCATATATGTTTATATATTTTCTTTATTTGCACTCAATTTCCTGTCTCTTTCCCTATAGCCCTCCCCTTTGTAAAGATTTTTTTGAAAAATAAAAACTGTCCCCCGTGATTAAGGAGGACAGCTTTTATCAGGCATTAATATTTGGCGGCATAGTTTTATCAATACTGATTGTACTTATAAAAAGCGACTCTTTTTGAGTCGCTGTACCTATTATTTAGCCTCTTTATATTCTATTATTGATGAACCAGCAGGCTCTCAATATTAAAACATTGCTTTAGCATTGGCCCCCAGTATCAATTCTTTTTCTCTAATGCTTAGGTTTGCTTTTTTAATAAATTCTACTGGATTGAATTCCCCCACCAGAATTTACCGATTGACCCCTTCACGAACCGTCCCCTTTTGCATATTTAACCTCTTTCATTTAACGGGACATATGGCTGCGGGTTAAATACATTCTTATAGGCGGGTCTGATAATTCTGCCGCCGCTTATTATTTCTTCTATGCGGTGGGCACACCAGCCGGGAATCCTGGCAACAGCAAACAAAGGGGTATATAGTTCTGTTGGAATGTTTAAAGCCTTGTAGACAAAGCCGGAGTAAAGGTCCACGTTGGCAGGTATAATACCGTCAGATTTACCCGCCTCTTTCATAACTTCAGGAGTTAACTTTTCAATGGAAGCATAAAGGTTAAACTCTTTTTCCAGCCCTTTTTCTGCGGCCAATTCAGCAGCTTTCTCTTTCAATTGGACGGCCCTGGGGTCAGAGATGGTGTAAACAGCATGACCCATACCATAAATCAGGCCTGACCTGTCATGGGCTTTTTTGCTAATAATCTGGCGAAGGTAGGCCTTCAGAGCCTTTTCATCTTCCCAGTCGCGAACATTAGCCTTAATGTCTTCCACCATCTTTAATACCTTAATATTTGCGCCTCCATGCTTGGGTCCTTTCAGAGACCCGATAGCAGCCGCAACGGCGCTGTAGGTATCAGTATCGGTGGAGGTAATTACCCTAATGGTAAAGGTGGAATTGTTACCTCCCCCGTGTTCAGCATGCAGGACAAGGGCTAAGTCCAGCAGTTCCGCTTCCAGCCGGGTAAATTCACTTGTAGGTCTAATCATATGGAGAATATTTTCCGCGGTAGAAAGCTGACTTTGCGGGCTGTGTATATAGAGGCTTTTTTTATCGTAGTACCTTGACTTGGCCTGATAGCCGTAAGCCACCATTGTAGGGAAGCGGGCGATGAGTTCCATAGACTGCCTCAGCACGTTTTCCACTGAAATATCATCGGGATTACTGTCATAGCAGTAAGCGGCAAGCACACTTCTGGCCAGTTTATTCATTATGTCCTTGCTTGGTACCTTAAGTACCATGTCCTCAGTGAAGCCATCAGGCAGCTTTCTATATTCACCTAAAAGATTGTTAAATAACTCCAGATCATCCTTGCTGGGTAATTCGCCGAAAAGTAGCAGATAACAAATCTCTTCAAAGCCAAATCTCTTATCCTTTTGAAAACCGGCAATGAGGTCACCAATTTCAATACCCCGGTAAAACAGTTTGCCTTCCACGGGTACCTTTACCCCGTTCTCCATCCGGTAACCATGTACATCACCAATTCCGGTCAGCCCAACCAGGACTCCCGTACCATTACTGTTCCTAAGTCCTCTTTTTACATCATATTTCTGGTATAGTTCTTGCTCGATTTTATTATTCTTTTCCGCTAACCGGCTCAGCTTATCATATAGAAAAAGAGACGGCTCATAATCATTGTACGCTAAATTCATAAATCTTACCCCCACCTTATCCACTCATACATTTATTCGTGTATTTTGGTATCATTGTATACAATAAGAGGGGTTACGTCAATATATCAGACTCATGAAATACTGTATTCATAATTAATTTTAGGAGGCTTTCCATATATGGTTTCCCACAGGAAATAAAAAAATGCCTGTTGAGTTTGAGTTGCAGGCATTTTTTTTTATGATATGTCAAACTCAAAGTAAACTTGCCGCCACCCTTTTCTATCATCCCTCATACTTTTCTCCATAAAAAGAACATGGTTGTCATAATCGATCATGATCACTGTGGAGGACCGGGTGCCGTAGTCGGGACTGGTAATAAAAATAGGTGAAAGAATACGTTCCCATTCCATTCCCACCCCCGTATCGGGAAGTTCCTGGTCCTCTACTACCTTTGCATCAGCTAGAATGTTGAATAAGTCATTGGGTAAGACATCATTCTCTTCAAGGCAATCTGCCAGGACTTTTTTGCCCTTTACCACTTTGGGCCAGGGAGTGTCCAAAAAGCTGTTGCTCAAGCCGTGTATTCCAGGTGGAACATCTTTAATACAATTGTTTACCGATGAGTAGTACAATAGTTGGTTCAAATCACCTACAAACAAGTTAAAAGGGTTATAAAGATGCCTTGTCTTTTTTACTCCCTCCAGATAATGGACAGGAAATTCATGGCTGCATAAGTAATTGCGGACTAATATGCCTCTAGACTGGGCAGTATTACTGCGCAAAGACGGGTCGCGGTAATTGGTAAGAGCGGCAAAACGGCCTCTTTTGGTTATACCGAGCCAGGTGCCCATTTGTTCCAGGTCCCGTCCTGCCAGTACATCTTCATAATCCTCCCAGAATTTGGCCGGCGCAGTGGGGCGATTGTAAAACTCATCCCTGTTGGATGCTATAATGAGACGATACCTGGGATGATATTTGTAAGCCAGTAGAATCAAACACATTTTACGTACCTTCCTAAAATCATATAGTTAATAACTCGGTATAATTTTACGTCTCCAATTGAATAAAATAAAGATAAATTCCCCAAAATCTGCAAGGAGAAAGGTATTAACCTTTCTCCTTGCTATATATCTGCCAATTTTCCAAGGTTCTTGCTAATTTTGGCCCGGCTAATCTCTTCTATATTTAATTCGTTTGGTCCCTCCAACTCGATAAACATTTTTATCTTGGAGCACTTGTAGCAATTTAACTAGTATGAATCCAGTTTAGATTAGCAGCTTTTGGGCCAGTTTACATATTTGTTTAGTCAACTTTCTGAACAAACAAAAACCTGAGTTATTCTTTTTTTCCTCACAGTCTTGAGCAAAATAAAAATAAAGATATTTTCGTTCTTCGGGGGTAATACCGGAAACAACAGCGTTTTCATCCAAGACATCCATTGGAATTTCCTCCATATTTCTCCTCCTGGTCAATTGTCATTAATCTTACTAGATTGATATTACAAATTGTCGTTAGACAAATTAGGACTTTATTTATTTTTATTTCTTAATAACTTCCTAAATTCCTGCATAATTTACATTTTTAACAAAAAAATAGTCACAATTTAAATTACAAGAAATATACACATTTCAGGCTTGACATACCCCCTTCTCTCCCTGATAATGTGTAACAATAAAATAAATTTTTTCTTTCATCTTACGACAAAGAAAGGAGACTTTTCTTTGAACCTGCCGCTCTCACACGCCAAACAACGGGGCGAAGCCCGTTACCACCTGGGACTCTTACTTACTACTACGATCTGGGCCGGCACTTTTATCAATATTAAGGTTGCCCTGCTCCAGGTTCCTCCCAATACTTTAGCCTTCCTGCGTTTTGTCATTGCCAGCCTGGCCCTGGGCTTTTACATAAAATACAAGGGGTATCCCCTCATTCCAAGGAAAGATTGGCCCCGTGTGGCCTTATGCGGCCTGACGGGTATTACCCTCTATAATTTCCTGCAGAACCAGGGACTGCGCTATGCCGGTTCCACCGATGCAGCTATTTTAGCTTCCATGGCGCCGGTCTTCATGGCCCTCCTGGCCTGGCTCTACCTCAAAGAAAAAATCTCATCCCGCCAGGTAGCAGGGATTATTATGGCCTTTACCGGCTCCGTCCTGGTAGCCACCAAAGGCTCCCTGGCAAGCTTAACTTTAAACCCTACCCAGCTCTTAGGTGACTTTCTCATCCTGATTACAGGAATTTCCTGGGCCATATACAGTACCAGTGTGAAAAAACTCCTGGATTGCTATCCTGTTACTTCTGTCCTGGCTTATTGTACTTTTGCCGGCACCATTTTCCTGGCTCCCCTGGTCTTGCTGGAATATCCCGTTAACCTGGCTGCCGTTGATTTTTGGGGGTGGCTGAATATCGTTTACATGGGCCTGATGGCATCCACCCTGGCCTACCTCCTCTGGAATGCGGGACTGGCTAAAGTTCCCGCCGTTACAGCGGGGGCTTACCTTTATCTCCTACCGGTTATCGCCGCCGTTATTGCCGCCGTCTTTCTCCAGGAGACACCGGGCCTTTTTACCATTGTGGGCGGCCTCTTAGCCCTGGTGGGAACCTATTTTGCCAGTAAGTAAGAAGAAAAGCGTAACAGGTAGAATTTACCTTGTTACGCTTTTTGCTTATATCTTATTTCATTATCCTATCATTTTAAGAAACCTTGTAAGATGGTTTCCTCAGCTTCCTTCTCGGAAAGACCCAGGGACATCAATTTAATAATCTGTTCACCGGCAATCTTACCGATGGCCGCTTCATGGACCAGCTGGGCGTCGGAATGGTTAGCCGCTATTTCCGGTATGGCGCGGACCTGGGCTTCGTCCATAATGATGGCATCACACTGGACATGTCCACGGCACTTGTTCTGCCCAACCACGCGAGGATAAAAGATTTGCTTTGACCTGTCCTGGGCTACGGAACGGGAAATAACCTGGGTGGTAGCATCTTCCCCTGTCAGTTCAATTAAAATATCGGATTCGGCATACTGGTCCCCATGGGTGAGCATGCGCTCCGTGATGACGAGATGGGCCTTCCTTTCCAGACGTGCCTCTGTATAGCGTTTCGTATTATCCACACCTCTGATCTGAACCAGTTCCAGTTCGGCCGTAGCCCCCTCTTCCAGATGAAGGACGGTCCTGGGGTTGAGGACCTTCTTCCCTGTACCTTCTCCTTCCCCGTAGTGTTTCTCGACATAACGCATGCGGGCCCCTTTACGGATGAAAAACTCATGGATACCGTTATGCTCAGCCTTTTCACTGCCAGGGTTATGAATGCCGCAGCCTGCTACCACTAAGACATCTGCCCCTTCCCCAATCTCAAAGGTATTGTAAACCATGTCCTCCAGGCCTTCTGCTGTTAGGATAACGGGAATATGCACACTCTCACCTTTCGTACCGGGTTTAACAATGATGTCTATGCCCGGCTTGTCCTCTTTGGCCTTAATCTCAATGTTGGCGGTGGAATTACGCTGGACGCCCATCCCGTTTTTACGAATATTGTAAGCTCCCTGGGGGATTTCATGCAGATCAGCCACTTGGGCGAGGATTCTTTTATCTATTGCACTCAGCATTATTATCAGCCCTTTCAATACAATCTTTGCTGCAGACACAACCTATCTCGTCCATAATAAGGGGCCAGATTTCCTCCTTAGTACCCTTTTCTCTCACTGTACCGTCAGCAATCATTATCAGCTCATCGGCCAGGCTTAAAATCCTTTCCTGGTGGGAGATGATAATTATGGTTGTTCCATTTTTTTTGTGCAGGGCCTTGAAAGTTTCCGTCAAACGGCCAAAGCTCCACAAATCAATACCTGCCTCGGGTTCATCATAGAGGGCCACTTTCAGTTTCCTGGCCAGGAGCGTGGCAATTTCAATGCGTTTGAGCTCCCCGCCGGAGAGGCTGGCATCAACATCCCTGTCCTGGTAATCCTGGGGGCAGAGGCCTACATCGAAAAGATAATTACAAACATTCCCCGGGCTGTTTTTGCCGGCGGCAAGCTGCAGCAGTTCTTTCACCGTTAACCCTTTAAACCTGGGAGGCTGCTGAAAAGCATAACCTACCCCCAGGCGGGCCCTTTCCGTGATATCCAGGTCAGTAATATCCTGCCCATCCAGCATAATTCTCCCTGAGGTTGGCCGGTAAATCCCCATTAACAATTTGGCCAGGGAAGATTTGCCTCCCCCGTTGGGCCCTGTAATCACATAGAAACGGCGGTCCTCCAGGGTAAGATTAATATTGTGCAGTATTTCAACTGTTCCTTTTTCCCCTTCTATAGTCAGGGATACGTCTTTTAATTCCAGCAACTTATCTTCACTCCTTTGAGGTAACACTCGAAATCTTTTCTTCTTTACACTTCTCCCTCTAATTAGTATTTCCTGCAAACCCGGTCAGATTTAATTGGTTTACAGGCCCAAAGAAAAAAGGTACAATACTATTGTTAACGTTTTTGATTAATAAGGTTAACAATGTTGTCAACTTTATTTAATGATGAACCGGAGGTAAGAGGCAGAAAATGAATGTAGAAAAAATACTGGTTTTAGGCAATAAAGTTCTGGCAGGTGAAAGCATTAACTTTAGTGAAGCTGTAGCACTTAGCAAAACCGAAGAGAGCGATATCCCTTTTCTTTTAGCCATGGCCAATAAAATCCGGCAGCAGTTTGTGGGTAATGAGGTAGACCTCTGCTCCATCGTCAACGGACGTTCCGGCATGTGCTCGGAGGACTGCTCCTTTTGTGCCCAATCGGCCCATCATAAAGCACAAATCGAAGTTTACCCCCTGATGGCGGAAGAAAAAATACTCCAAGCGGCCATGGAAGCCGAAGACAATGGCGCCTTACGCTTCAGTATTGTCACCAGCGGACACGGTGTGGCTTATGACCAGGATTTGCCCCGTATTATCAAGGCGCTTAAGCGGATTAAAGCTGAAACCAATTTAAAGTTATGTGCTTCCCTGGGAACCCTCACCCTGGATCAGGCTTTACAGCTTAAAGATGCGGGGGTGGAACGGTATCACCATAACGTGGAATCAAGCCGTAGTTTTTATCCTTCCATCTGTACCACCCACACTTATGATGAAAGAATTCATACCATCAGGGTGGCCCACCAGGCCGGTTTGGAGGTTTGTTCCGGCGGAATTATCGGCCTGGGAGAAACCATGATGCAGAGAATAGAGATGGCTTTTGAGTTAAAGGATCTGGGGGTTCATTCAGTACCTGTGAATATTCTTAATCCCATTAAGGGCACCCCCTTGGAGAACCAGTCCCCTCTGCAACCCCTGGAAATTTTAAAAACTTTTGCCCTGTTCCGCTTCATCCTGCCTGACCGGGGAATTCGTACTGCAGGGGGACGGGAGGTAAACCTGCGCGATCTCCAGGCCACTGCCCTCCTTTCCGGAATTAACGGGATGCTCATTGGCGGCTACCTTACCACCGGAGGCCGCAACTGCGCTATGGACTTAAAAATGACCCGGGATTTGGGTTTAAAACCCCTTTCCGCAAGGGAAAGGGAGAATTGTTAAAAAGTTGAGGTGCCGGCACCTCAACTTTTTAGCCTTCCTTTAACAAAGACCCATAAAAGATACTCTCCTTGTGTTTGCCGGTAAAGTTCAGTATAATCAAGCTAAAAATTCAGATTGGACCATCCTAAAAATATGCAGGAGGTGCTTTGCCCCATGAAGGAAATCTCCGTGGAACAAATAGCTGAAACAGTAAAAAAGCTCTGTATTGAAGCAGCCTGTAATCTTACAGAAGATGTGGAACAACTTCTGAAAAAAGGCTTAGAAAAAGAAGAATCTGAATTTGGGCGCTATGTCCTGGAACAAATCCTCGATAACGTCAAGCTTTCCCGCCAGGAAACAACTGCCATGTGCCAGGATACGGGACTGGCCGTAATTTTTGCAGAAATAGGCCAGGATGTACATATCGTAGGCGGCAGCTTTGCCGACGCCCTCAATGAGGGTGTCCGCCGCGGTTACGAAGAGGGTTTCCTACGCAAGTCTGCCGTGGACGATCCCCTCTTCATCCGTAAGAATACGGGAGACAATACCCCAGCTATCATCCATACAGAAATAGTACCGGGTGACAAATTAAAAATTATGGTTGTACCCAAAGGGGCCGGCAGCGAAAACATGGGAGCTTTAAAAATGTTAAAGCCTTCCGACGGTGTCCAGGGTGTGAAAGATTTTGTCCTGAAAACTGTAACGGAAGCGGGTGGAAATCCCTGTCCGCCCATTATTGTAGGTGTGGGCATCGGCGGGACCATGGAAAAAGCCACTATCCTGGCCAAAAAGGCCCTTACCCGGAAAGCCGGGGAACCTCACCCCGATCCCCATTACCGGGCTCTGGAAGAAGAACTCCTGGAGAAAATCAATCGTTCCGGCATTGGTCCCCAGGGTCTAGGCGGCAGGGTTACAGCCTTAGCCGTACATATTGAAGCCTATCCTACCCACATTGCCACATTACCCGTGGCCGTCAATTTAAACTGTCATGCCGCCCGGCATGCAGAAGCAATTCTCTGATAAATCAAATCCGACTGCCGACATCCGATTTATCGGTGACCAGAGCCCAGTGTCCGGTTTCCGGTTAATTTACTGGTCACTGGTAACAGGTCACCGGTCACAGATCACTACCAACTATCAACTAAAGAAGGGACGTGAAGGAAATGGGACAGGTTAAAAAAATCACCACCCCTCTAACACCTGAGCAAGTACAGGACTTAAAAGCAGGCGATCGTGTGACCATCACGGGCGTGATTTATACAGGTCGTGATGCCGCCCATAAAAACCTGGTAAAAACTCTGCAGGAAGGCCAACCCCTGCCGGTAGAGTTAAAGGATCAGATTATCTACTATGTAGGGCCCTGTCCCGCCAGGCCCGGACAGGCTATAGGCTCCTGCGGCCCAACCACCAGCGGGCGTATGGATGCTTATGCCCCTCTCCTCATTGAGAAAGGCTTAAAAGGCATGGTAGGTAAAGGTCCCCGCAGTCCCCAGGTGGTAGAAGCCATGAAAAAATACGGTGCTGTATATTTCGCCGCTATTGGCGGTGCAGGGGCTACAATCGCCCGCTCCGTAAAAAAAGCTGAGGTAGTGGCCTACCCGGAACTGGGGCCTGAGGCTATTTACCGCCTGGAAGTTGAAAATTTCCCCTGTATTGTGGTCATAGACGCAGAAGGAAATGACCAGTATAAAATTGGGGTGGAAGCTTATCGCCTGGCTGAATAGGGAATATCCCCGGATTAGATATCAGAGAAAATCGCTGCTCTGGGCAGCGATTTTGTTTTTTCGGTGTTTTTTTATTCTCAAGTTTCGTGAAATAAGGTACAATTACATATGTACTATCATTCACAAATCGGAGGTGGAGTATGCTCAACTTTGATGTGGTCATTGTGGGCGGCGGCGGTGCCGGCATGCGGGCAGCCCTGGAAGCCAGCAAGGAACCGGACTTGAATGTGGTAGTTTTGAGTAAAACCTTTCCTACCCGTTCCCATACCGGAGCAGCCCAGGGTGGAATTAACGCCGCCCTGGCCTATAAAGACCCTACAGATTCCATAGAAAAACATTTTCTCGATACGGTAAAAGGCAGTGATTTCCTGGGTGACCAGGACGCTATCGAATTCTTCGTCAGCAATTTGCCCGAATGCATCCTGGAACTGGATTCTTTCGGTGTACCTTTTTCCCGGGATGAGAAAGGGCGTATCGCCCAGCGTCCTTTCGGAGGCGCTTCCTCGCCCCGTACCTGTTATTCGGCCGATAAAACAGGCCACGTGATATTACACACCCTTTATGAACAATGTTTAAAACAAGGAGTAAAATTCTTAAACGAATGGTTTCTCCTGGAACTGGTGGTAGAGAATGAAGAATTCCAAGGCCTTGTGGCTATGGATATGAGAAGCGGGGAAATTCACGCCATCAATGCCAAATCGGTGGTTATCGCCACCGGCGGCTTTGGCCGGATGTACTGGAATCGCACCACCAATGCCTTTAATATGACCGGTGACGGTACTGCCGCCTGCTTTGAAGCGGGAATTCCCGTAAAGGACCCGGAATTCGTGCAGTTTCATCCCACGGGATTGGCCAGTACCGGTGTCCTCATGTCCGAAGCCTCCCGGGGTGAAGGCGGTTATCTAATTAATAAGGACGGGGAAAGATTCATGTCCCGCTATGCCCCGGAAAAAATGGAACTGGGCCCCCGCGACCTGGTCTCCCGGGCCATTGAAACGGAAATCAAAGAGGGCCGCGGTATTGGCCAGGGGATTAATGCTTACGTCCTGCTGGACTTAAGACACCTGGGGGAAAAGAAAATCCTGGAGCGCCTTCCCCAGATCCGCCAGCTGGCCATCGATTTTGAAAACCTGGATCCTATCAAAGAACCTATCCCCATCCGGCCCAGCTGTCACTATATGATGGGTGGTATTCATGTTACGGACTTTAGAACGTCCAGTACCCCTGTCCAGGGTGTGCATGCAGCCGGAGAATGCGCCTGTGTCTCCATTCACGGGGCCAACCGCTTAGGGGGTAACTCCATGGCCGATATAATTGTCTTTGGTAAATATGCGGGGCTGGGAGCAATCATTAGTGCCAAAAACCGGGCCCCTGGCGACCCCACCAAAGTGGAAAAGCGAACCCGGTACTGGCAGGAACATTTTGCGGCCATGCGCCAAAAAACCACAGGAAATAAGGTTGTCACCATCCGTGATACCATGGCGGAAACCATGTGGTATAATGTGGGAATATTCCGTATAGAAAAGGAAATGGTCCATGCTTTACATGTGATTAATCAGCTCCTGGAAGATTACCAGGACTGTTGTATAGGTGATACCAGCCAGTACTATAATATGGCCTTTATCCACTATATAGAAACCGGCAATTTACTGAAACTAGCCAAAGCTGTAGCCATGGGAGCCATCGCTAGGACAGAAAGCCGGGGATCCCATGCCCGTGAGGATTATCCCGAAAGAGATGACCGTAACTTCCTGAAACATACCCTCATCACCAAAACAAACGGCCAGTACAAACTGGATTATCTCCCTGCCACAATTACCAAGTATCAACCTGAGGAAAGGAGATACTGATGGATAAGATCACTTATCGCATTAAACGCTTTGACGGTACCCGGGAGTGGTTTCAAGAATATACCTTTCCCTATGAAAAAAACAAAACCGTTCTTTGGGGACTCATTAAAATCCGGGACGAACAGGACCCTACCCTCAACTTTACTTCCGCCTGTCGTTCTGCTATCTGCGGCAGCTGCGGCGTGAGAGTCAACGGCAACGCTGCCCTGGCCTGCAAGACTTCCCTTGATGAACTGCTGGAAATTTATCAAACCTCCACACTTACCATCGAACCCCTCAGCAATTACCGGGTAATCCGTGATTTAGTTGTGGATTGGGAGCCCAAGCTAGAGAGAATGAAAGAAGTTAAACCCTGGCTCATAGCCAGTGAAGAAAAAGACTTAAGTCTCGGCTTTATCCAGTCGGAAGAAGAGTTCCACAAAATCTCTAATCCAACGGACTGCATCCTCTGTGGCTGCTGTGTTTCAGAATGTACACAGCATTCTACTAATTCACAAGGTTTTTACGAGCCTTTCATTTTTACCAAGTCTTACCGCTTTACCATAGATTCCCGGGATAATGCCCCTTCCCAGCACCTTACCCCCTCTTTAGAAAAAGGGGGACTCTGGAAATGTGTCCGCTGCATGCAGTGTGTGACCAAATGTCCTAAAGGGGTGAGACCTGCCGACCATATAAGTGGCTTGCGAAAAGAAAGTATGGGCCTGGGGCATCAGCAGAATAAAGGAGCCCGTCATGCCTACGCTTTCTATGATGATATCCGGAAAACCGGTCGCTTAAATGAAATGACTCTGCCCCTGAAAACGGAAGGTTTGACGAAAACCCTCTCCCGCCGGATACCCTTAGCCCTGAGGCTTTTGCGTAAAGGTAAACTCAATCCTCTCCATTTTCCCCGTCCCGTCCAAGGTATTGAAGGAGTTCGCAAGATTTACAGACTGGTACAAAAGGAGGAGCGCTCATGAAATATGCATTCTTTCCCGGCTGTACGTTAGAAGGAGCAGCTAAAGAAGCACTAACCTCCACACAAAAGATAGCTGAAGCCTTGGGCATTGAACTTGTAGAACTGGAGGGATGGACCTGCTGCGGCGCCAGCCATGTCCAGGATATCGACGATCTTTTAGCCCTCTCCCTTAATGCCCGTAACATAGCCCTGGCGGAAAAACTTAACCTTCCCCTGCTCACTGTCTGTAATACCTGTACCCTCATGCTGAGATCGGCCAAACAGCAGTTAGATCAAACACCGGAACTGAAAGATAAGGTTAACACCATCCTGGGACAGAGCGGCTATACCTACAGCGGCTCCTCAGAAGTAACTCATCTTCTCTGGGTCCTCCTTAAAAATTACGGGCTTGATAACCTGAAAAAGAAAATCAAGCGCCCCTTAACAGGCTTAAAAGTGGCCAGCTTTTACGGCTGTCATATCCTGCGTCCCCCTGATATCATGGGTTTTGAAAACAGTTTAAATCCCCAATCCCTGGAAAAACTGGTGGAGGCTTTGGGAGCTGAAAACGTGGCTTTCGAGAAACGCCTGGACTGCTGTGGTTTCCACGCTGTTTTCCCTGCCGAACAAGAGGTCCTGAAAATCACGGGCTTAGACTGTTTATCAGCCCGGGAAGCGGGGGCTCACTGTATGGTAACCCCCTGCCCTTTATGCCAGATGCAGCTTGACATGTACCAGCCTGACAGCCAAAAGCAGTTTAAAGAGACCCTCACCATCCCTGTACTCCATCTTTCCCAACTCATCGGCCTGGCCCTGGGCCTCTCACCCCAGGATTTAGGTTTAGGGCGTCATATCGTGGACACTCACCCAGTCTTAGAGAAAATTCTCAAATAGCTAAAACTTTTTCAAACCTCACCGATCGGTGAGGTTAATTTTTTGCCAATTAAATGAAAAATACTCCTTTTCATTATCTTAAAAACACAATATAATAATAGTATAATATAAGTTTTCTTTATCCTGACCATAAGGAAAGGGGGTGAATTGTTGAAAAAACGTGCAATATTTTTATTGCTCAGTTTTGTGTTCATTTTCACTTTCGGCTGCAGTAACCCCCAAAGTCCCAAACAAACCGCCGTATTCGCACTGCCTGCCGCTCCCCAGGCTACTAAACTTGCCATGAACAGCAGCCTCCTGAGCCTGCAGAAACCCTCAGACCAGTGTATCCAGTGCCACACCAATTCCGAGACCATTGAAAAATTAGCAGCCAAACCCGGGGGACCTAAGGAAGCCACAGGTGGCTGAGGTGCTCCGCCCCCTCCTCTCAGCGGGACTGAGAGATCACTGGTTTCCCCTGGCTTTATGGATACCAAACATGGCAACCTGGACTGCCGTACCTGTCACGGTGGCCAAAACACAGCAGACATGAATCTGGCGCATAAAGACCTTGTAAAAGACCCCAGCGACACTGTTGGCGGCGGTGTGTGCGCCGAATGCCACCAGGAAATCGCCGCTACTTTCAAGGATTCTTTACATTTTAAACAAACAGGGTTCATTAAATCACTGGAGGCTTTCTCTCATGAAGGCATTCTCAATGAAGACGGTGCTTTGAAAGATGCCTTTGCAGGAAACTGTTCCACCTGCCATGTCTCTTGCGGTGATTGTCATGTCAGCAGGCCCAAAGCCCAAAATGGCGGCCTTTTGGCCCAGCACCAGTTTGTGATGCCTGATATGGAAAAGAATTGTGCCCTGTGTCATAGTACGAGAAACGGCGCCGAGTATACCGGTACTGTGGGTATCACGGCCGACGTTCATTACCAGAAAGGCCTGACCTGTATAGACTGCCATCCTGCTACCAACTTCCACGGCAGCAAACCGGAAGCTACCGAGATGATGTTGAAAGAGGATCTGCCTGATTGCCTGGACTGTCACAAAGATACATATGGTCCCGAGAGTAAAATCGAAGCCCACAAAGCCCATCCGGAAAACACCCTAAGCTGTCAGGTCTGCCATTCCAGCGCTACCAACAACTGTTTTGAATGTCACGTTAACGTAAAAGAAGACGGTAAACTGGCCAGTCATTCGGAAGTAAAACTGATGTTCAAGATTGGCAAAAACCCGGCTCCCGATAAACTACATCCGGAAAAATACATTACAGTACGGCACATTCCCACCATCAAGAACAGTTTTGACGCCCTGGGGAAAAACGCTCTACCCAACTATGATGAGATACCTAACTGGAAACTTTCTCCTACCCACAACATTCAAAGGTTTACACCACAAAACGGCGACTGTGAGACCTGTCATTCTACCAAAGGGCTCTATCTCACTAAGGAAGACCTGAAACCCAGTGACAGTAAGGCTAATGAAAAACTCCTGGTGGATAAGTAACCACTTGAGGGTGGTTATCAAATCATAATCAAAAGAATGAGGAGGAATTATCATGTTTAAACGGCTAACCGCAATTGTATTGGTACTGGTATTAGCCCTAAGCCTGGTGGGCTGCGGCGGCGCTAAACCTGCTGCTCCTGCTCCCGCACCCGCTCCAGCTCCTGCCCCTGCACCGGTAGACAAAAACGCCATCGTTAAAGAAGCCGTAGTCAAGTACTTTGCAGATATTGCTAAGAGCAATAATATGATTGAAGCCAAACAGCTTAAAGAAACCATGGATGCCCAGGCCGGCAGCGTATTCATCCTCGATATCAGAACACCTGAAGACTTTGCTAAAGGCCATATCGCCGGCGCCACCAACATCGGTTTTGCCAAAGTCGGAGAAAACCTGGATAAACTTCCTAAGGGTAAGCAAATTGCAGTTGTCTGCTACAGCGGACAAACCGCCGGTCAAACTGTAGGCGCTTTAAGGGTCCTGGGCTTGAATGCCGTTTCCCTTAAAGGCGGATTCCCCTCCTGGGAAACTGCAAAATATCCTGTTGAGAAGTAGTAGATTTGGCAAAAAAGAGCTGTGCACTCTTGCACGGCTCTTTTTTGCCTAAAGAAATACTGTAAATACCTACTTCCCCTATAGTATTAGTAAGGAAATACTTAAAATTAGATTGGAATTTACGGATTTTTTCTCAAATAGATTGCGTTCTTACATGATTTATATTATTATAATATTGTGAAAAAAACTTCAAATCATTAATCTAAGTCTAAGGTAACTTTGCGAGGGGTTTATTTATGTCCGAAACAATGACCATGACAGAAAAACAGAAGAAAATATTAGAAACCAAGGCCGAAATACTCAAGGCACTGGCCCATCCCGTACGCCTCTGCATTGTACGAAACCTGTTAGAGACAGGCGGCTGCAACGTGACAAAGATGCAAAGCTGTCTCTCATTACCTCAGTCCACTATTTCCCAGCACCTTGGGAAGTTAAAAGCCTCCGGTATTATTGAGGGTAGAAGAAGCGGTACAGAAATCACATATTGCGTCATTAGTCAAGATGCTATCACCGTTGTCAAAGGATTAATACCGGAGTTACTGTCAAACGAATAATTTTTTTTAAAAAACGCATAGAGCTTGCGTTTTTT
>JAIHAN010000060.1 GCA_020054815.1 Peptococcaceae bacterium
TGTACCAGCTGGACGGCATCAATCTTGATTTTGAGAACGTGTATCTCAAGGATAAGGAAGCCTTGGTCCAGTTTGTGCGGGAACTTACCCCCCTTTTACATGAAAAAGAACGGACAGTTTCGATAGACGTGACTTTTAAGTCCAGGAGCGAGAACTGGTCCCTCTTTTATGACCGCAAAGCCCTGGGTGAGGTAGTGGATTATGTGATGGTCATGGCCTACGATGAACATGGCCGTTCCAGTCCTGTAGCAGGTTCGGTAGCTTCCCTCCCCTGGGTGGAAAAGGGCCTGCAGGAACTCTTGAAAGAGGTACCCAATGAGAAAGTTTTACTGGGTGTACCCTTTTATACCCGGCTCTGGAAAGAGGAGAAAGATGAAACGGGAAAAATAAACCTATCCTCCCAGGCCCTTTCCATGGAGCAGGCGGAAAAATGGCTTAAGGAGCACAAGGGCCAAATCGTCCTTGATGAAGCAGCGGGACAAAATTACGTGGAAGTAAAAGAAGGAGAGGCCACCTATAAAATGTGGCTGGAAGACAGCCATTCTATGCAGAAACGGATCGAGCTCATGAAAAAATACCGTTTGGCGGGGATTGCCGCCTGGCGCCGGGGTTTTGAAAAAGAGGAATTATGGCCGTTGATGACGGAACTCTTAAATAAGCGATGGTAGTACTGGCGATTCCCGCTTTCCGCCGCCCGTACCCCGCTTACAGCAACAAACAAAACGCCACCAGTATTAAATTACTGGGGTGTTTTCTGTTTCTTTAAAAGAAATACAAAAGATTTTGCGAATAATCCGGTAAAATTGTAGAATAAGGTTAAGTAATATCCGAAAGGACGCAGTTATGAAATTTTTTGAAGTTTTTCCCCATAATTTCTTTTCCATCTTTGCTTCACCCAACAGGGAAATTTATGTGGAGGCCCTCTTGGTGCTGCACCGTCACTATCGCCAGGAGACGCGGTTAAAGAAACAGGACCTGGTTTCCCGTTTAGTGGCCAATATGGAGAACAGGATGCTGGAACTACAAGAAGAAGGGGATGTCTACAGCCTGGGGGAGGAGGTTAACCTTTCGGGCCGGGCCCATTTTTTGCTGCGCAAATTCCTGGAGACGGGCTGGCTGGAACCTGAACCCGATGCCTCCTCCTTTGAAGAACTCTATGTGATACCCGGTTATGCCAGCAAACTCCTGAATCTCTTTTACGATATCCTGCATGGCAAAACCGTGGAATACAACGGCTTTGTCTATTCTACTTACTCCAGCTTGCGTACGGCCCAGCAGGAACGGGACGAGTATATGTATGACGCTTTAAAGCATGCCTGCCAGGCTACCCAGCTCTTGTGGACCAGCCTTCGGGAGCTTTTGGATAACATCCGCCTGTATCATCAAAGGCTCCAGGAACAGGTGGAAATTAAAGAAATCCTGGCCGAACACTTTGATAAGTTCCGTCTGCTCATTTCCGATAAGATTTACCATCCCCTCAAGACCTTCGACAGCGTACCCCGCTTTAAGCAGAGAATTTTGGGGATTCTGCGGGAGTGGTTACGGGATCCCCAGCTGCTCCAGGAGATGGCCAAAACCGCAGTAAGGCGGGGAGAATACCCTGAGGTTGCTGCAGCCCGTTCCCAGGTAATTCGGATGATTGGGGAGGTTATGGTTCCAGGCAGTCCTATCAGCTGCTGAATCTCGCTAAGCTTAACGAGCTCAAAACTGCCCTGGTTCAATATGCAGATGGGCTCAATGAGGCCTACTGGGGCTTAGAAACAGAGCTAAAAGGATATCGGGAAGAAATGGAGAGACTTGGCCGGGAAATTGACGGCCTGAAAGAAGGCATCAAGCCCTACCCCGCTTCCCTGCTGGAACTCCGTGATACCATTGGGGAAGAGTTGGCGACCAGGCACAACAGGATCATCAAACCAAGGATTTTCGCGGATTTGCTGGAAATCCGGGACCCCAAATGGCAGAAGGCTGTAGAGGGCTACCTGCATACTCAGAAATTTTACCTGCTCATTGAACCCCTGTATTTTCAGGAAGCCCTGGAGATTTACGACAGGCTCAAATTTACCAGGCACTTTTACGACCTGGGCCTTGTTGATATAGAGAAGGTGATGGGAGAAAAGGTTAAGGCTTTGCCGGGAAGCCTGGCCGAGGAAGTGGAGACAGCCGATCCCCTGGCCAGGGCGTATGCCGATTTTCTCTTAGGCCGGGTAATGAAATGCGAAAAACTGGAGGATTTACGGAAGCACCGCACCGCCATTACGCCCAGTTGTATGCTTTATCACTTGTGGAACTAAGGACTAATTATAACAGGGACTTCAAAGGTTCTTTCAGCGTAACCTTAAGGGAAAACTTCCCTTATGAGGAAGAATTGACGCGGCTTAAGGAGACTTTCTTACTGGAGTACAAGGAAAAAATCCGGGAGGCCAAGGAAAGGGCCCAGACCCAGTTCCAGGAGGATTTTGTCAGCAAACTCCGGGCCAATATTGAAAATGCCCGGGAACAGATAGGTGACCTGAACAAGGCTATTAAGGACACTTTTTTTGGCCGGGACAAATACAAGTTTACGGTTATGCCCCGGGCAGAATACCGCCATTTTTACGATATGATTATGGATGATATGCTGGTAGAAGGTTTTACCCTCTTTTCCAATGCTTTTCAGGAAAAGTACAGGGATACGGTGGAAGAACTTTTTCGGCAGATTGTGGATACGGGTGAAGGGGTGCTGACGGCAGACCAGCGGCAAGAACTGGCCAAAAACCTGGAGAAGTTCACGGATTACCGGACATACCTGGATTTTGACCTGGTCAACATTGACGATGAAGGCAGGGAATCCCGGCTCTCCCGGGTCATTACCAAAAAGTCGGGGGGAGAAACCCAGACCCCCTTTTATATTGCTGTGCTGGCTTCCTTTATGCAGTTGTACCGGGTTAAGGATGAGGAGTCCAATACCCTGCGCCTCATTGTCTTTGATGAAGCCTATAGTAAGATGGATCACCAGCGCATCCAGGAAAGCATCAGGCTTATCCGGGACATGGGATTGCAGGTGATTCTTTCCGCTCCTACGGAAAAAATCGGTGATATTACTCCCCTGGTGGACCGCAATCTCTGCGTAACCAGGGTGAAACGCCAGACCATTGTCAAGGCCTTTGACCCCAGAGAAATCATGGAAATGGGGGCTTAAGCAATGAATTACCGGGAAATGATTTTAGGCCAGCTCCTGACGAAATATGAAAACAGTGCCCATTTTCAGAGGACAGCCAAAATCAACCGCCGTCTTACCTTTACCTTTGATAAAAACTCTCTCCCCGCCTATGCAGCCGGTGAAGAGCCCCAGGTAAAAGAGGCTGTCCACCAGGTAATAGAAGACTTACGGCAAAAAGGCATCCTGGAAGTGGAGTGGGTGCGGGGAGAAAAGAATAACCTTTTAAAGCGGGTCAGCCTTAACCTGGAGAAAGTGGAAGAAGCCTACCGGCTCATTGGGCGCACTCCCAAACGGGCCCAACTGGCAGAAATAGATGAATGCATCCAGGTCTATAAAGAACAGATGGTTGCGCCCTGGCTTCAGGATTTCTTAAATCACTGCCAGGGGGTAATACGGGAAAGATTAGTCTTTCCTCCTGCCCTTCCGGCGGAAAAGGCCGATTTGGTACTGCTCCTGAAAGCCCTTAAAGGCCTGGAGAAAAAAGGTGAAGAAGAACTGCTGGAAAGAGTCTTCAGTCTTAAGTACCTGGGGGACAGTAAGCTTTTTAGCCAGAAGGTTCGTTCCTATCTGGTCAATATAGCCCGGAGCCATTACCTGCGGGATCCTGACCTTAGTGACGAAGATGTCCTTTATGAGTTGGGAATTGTCAAAACCTCTGAAGAAATCCTCCTGGCAGGCCCACTGGCTATAAACCTACAGGGGCAAAGGATAGATCTTACTCCCCTGGCTTTTGGGGCGGTCATCGATACCCAGATGCTTAACGATGTGGAAATTCAACAAGTCCTTGCCGGGAAAGTCCTGCTGGTGGAGAATAAAACAAATTTTCATCACCTGGTGCGTAAAGGGTTACCTCCAGACTTACTTCTTATCTACCTGGGAGGATTTCCCGGACCCAGGAAGCGTAAGTTTTTGACGATGCTTGCTGATTTTTTCCGCCAGGAAGAAAAGACTGGTAGGTTTTATCACTGGGGCGATCTGGACTGGGGGGGTTTAAGGATTTTCCAGCTGTTACAGGAAAAAGTCCTCCCAGGTTTACAGCCCCTTTATATGGATGAGAAGACCCTGCTGGCTTACCAGGATTATGGTGAAACTTTGCACCCCGTGTACAGAAAGAGGCTGGAGAAACTTGGTCAATCTCCCCAGTATGCTGTTTTCCACGGTCTGATTTCTCTAATGCTGGAGCTGAACATAAAATTGGAGCAGGAAGCCCTGCTCATTGACGATAATTTCCGGCTGGAATTATGAAGGAGTTGGTAGGATGGAGCTTAGAAAAACGGGGATAAATTGTTATCTAATTTCCAGAAAAGAACCTATGCAAGTAGATGCCTATATTTATTTAAATGAGAAACTTCTCCCTTACCTGGAGGATGAAGCCATCAAACAGTTAACTGATGCGGCCTCCCTGCCCGGTGTTTACCGGCGGGTAGTGGGTATGCCTGATATCCATACGGGATTTGGTCTGCCCATTGGCGGTATCATGGCCACAGAAAAGGATGGTGTGATTTCGGCAGGGGCTGTGGGAATGGATATCAATTGCGGCGTCAGGTTATTGATGACAGAAATTCCCCATAGGGAGATAAATAAGAAGCACTTAACTGCCCTGCTAAAAGAAATAGAAAAAAGGATACCTGTAGGGGTAGGAAAGAAAAGCCGCCACTCTGGGCTTAAGCTGGAAGATGTTCTTAGGGAAGGGGCTTCTTTCCTGGTGAAGAAAGGGTATGGACACCCTGAAGATCTGCTATGCTGTGAGGAAGAAGGGTGTATGCCCGGGGCCAATCCCGACAAAGTAGGTTCCAGGGCTAAAGAGCGGGGAGACCAGCTTTCCACTCTGGGCGGCGGGAACCACTTTATGGAGATTGTTTATGTGGCCCAGGTTTATGATGTACATACGGCACGCAGTTTCGGTTTGCAGCATGGTCACATTGCCGTGTTGATTCATACCGGCAGCCGGGGGTTGGGGCACCAAATTTGTACCGATTATACCGAGATTATGTATAAAGCTGCCAAAAGGTATGGGATTAGCCTGCCCAGTAAAGGTTTGGCGGCTGTGCCTATTGAATCCCCGGAAGGGCAGGATTATTATGAAGCTATGGCAAGTGCTACCAATTTCGCTTTTGCCAACCGCCAGTTGATTACTTATGATGTACGGGAAGCTTTTTGTCAGGTCTTTAACAGTAATTTGGAAGAGCTGGGGCTTAAACTGGTGTATGATGTCTCCCATAATATAGCCAAGTTTGAACAGTATGATGGACGGCAACTCCTGGTCCACCGAAAGGGGGCGGTGAAAGCCCTGCCGCCGGGACATCCCGGCCAGTCCCCCCGTTTTCTTGGAACAGGCAACCCGGTCCTGGTACCGGGCAGTATGGGTAACCCCTCCTATGTGGTGGTGGGAACAGAGAAAGCTAGAGATACCTTTTACTCTGTAAACCATGGGGCAGGACGTATCCTTTCCCGCACAGCGGCCAGGAGGAATATTTCACCTGATGAGTTGAAGGCCCAAATCGGAGATACCTTAGTAAATGTGGACAGGCTGGGGAAAATACTGGACGAAGCGCCTCAAGCCTATAAAGATGTGGAAGAGGTCATCGATACCTTAGTGGTGGCCGGCCTTACCCGTAAGGTTGTCCAGTTGAAACCCCTGGCTGTTATTAAAGGTGAAGAATGAAATTACTGGCAACTGGAGTATAAACTCGGTTCATATAGGCAATCTTAAAAAGGTAAGAAAAAAGGTAAAAATCGGAAAGGTGGGATACAAGATGAAAGTGAAAGTTGATCCGGAACTCTGTATTGCTTGTGGTGCATGTATCAGTATTGCCCCTGAAGTTTATGACTGGGGTGATGATGGCAAGGCTAAATCCATTGTGGATACAGTACCCAGCGGTGAAGAGGATGCCGCCAAAGAGGCACTGGAAAGCTGCCCCACAGAAGCAATCAAAGAGGTCTAAAACGTCGAAAAGGTTCTGCCCAGGCAGAACCTTTTATTAACCTAATATCGCCTCATAACCAGCAAGTTTTCATCAGGCGTCGGCTACTGCCAAAGCCTTTTTCTTTTGGTATTTATCCATAGCTACTACTAGGGCGGGGCAGAGAATGGCTGAAATGATACAGGCGGCTGCTACCTGAGCAGTGGCTGCGGCCACCAGAGGTTGATAACTTGGATCAACAGCGGCAATTGCGGCTGGAGTTCCAACTGCATTTCCGGCCGTGGAACCTTCAGCCAGACCAGCAATACCATTTTTCTCACCGGAAGCCTTCAGGGCAAAATATCCGCCAAAACCTGTTAAAAAGACAGTCAATAGACCAAGAATAATTCCGGATGCACCTGCTTTAAAAACGGTTGTAAGGTCTAGTCCGGCGCCAAGGGCAAAGGCGAAGAAGGGAATAAGCAAGCGCTCGCCTTGGGCTAAAAATTCTCTCATATCCTCATCAAGATTGCCAAGAATCATACCAACAGCGATGGGAACCAAGACCGCTATAAAGGCCATGAAGGGGATGGAAGCCAAACCTGATGCACCCAAAGCCATCATGGTAAAGAAAGGACCATCATTTAACGAGAGAACAGAAATGGCGCCGACATCTGTTTCATCCCCATATTCAGCTGTTAAAGCAACGAAAAGACCGCCGTTGGAATTAGTCATGGCTGCGATGATAGCCAAAGGTGTTAGTCCCAGTATTCCGGCAGGACCAAATAGTTTTCCCACACCTAAACCGATGGCCACCCCTATGGCATATTTCGTCAAAGTTAAGATAACACCTTTTTTCAGAGCTTTAGGTGCTGCACTAAAACGCATCTGAGCACCATTACATAAAAGGAACAGCGCAATCAGGGCTAAAGCACTATTTTTGAACAAAGCAGTGGTAAAGCCACCAATCATTAAAGCTTTCGGGAAAAAGGTATTCAGCAGGGCTGCCATAAGCAGAGGAACAACCATCATGCCCCCGGGGATTTTTTCCAGAGTCTTTTTGATTTTCATCCATAACACTCCTTGTTTTTTTATATTGTTTCTTTCCCAGAATTTCTAATTTTAGAATGTTGGAGCAATTTTGTAGATGGAAAATTCAATGTGCCCTAGTTGTTCTGCTTTGGTGGTTTTTCCGTTGGCCACTTGCACGATTTCGTCGAATATTACTTGTCCTGCCTCTTTAATGGTTTGAGTTCCTTCCACGACCCCAGCCACATTGATGTCAATGTTATCCTTCATTCTTTCAAAGGTTTTGCCGTTACCGGTGATCTTAATTACCGGCGCCAGTGGGTTACCGGTGGGGGTACCTCTGCCGGTGGTAAAGATAATAACTTGAGCACCCCCTGCAACCATACCAGAGACGGATTCAATGTCCTGACCGGGGGTATCCATAACATGTAAACCTTTTTTTACAGGAATATCTGCGTACTCCAGTACATCTTGTACAGGTGCATTACCTGCTTTGTGAATGCAGCCCAGGGATTTTTCCTCGATGGTGGTGAGCCCGCCCGCAATGTTGCCTGGGGTAGGTTGACCGCCGCGAATGTCTTCGCCTAAGGCCTTGGCCCGTTCTTCACAATCTCTAACCAGAGTGATTAACTTTTTGGCCACTTCTTCGCTCACTGCCCTGCGGGCCAAGACATGCTCAGCTCCAATCAGTTCCGTGGTTTCAGAAAGAATGGATGTGCCCCCTAACTCCACCAGCATGTCCGAAGCAACACCGCACGCCGGATTGGAAGCCAATCCTGAAGTGGTGTCCGATCCTCCACATTCGATCCCAAGGATAAGCTCACTGATATCGCCTTCTTCCTTCTCCTGAAGGGATAACTGCTGGGCAAATTCGCGGGCTATTTGGCAACCTTTAGCCAAAGCATTCAAGGTACCCCCTTCTTCCTGGATAACCACACATGCCACCGGCTTGCCTAATCCTGCCAAATCCGCAGCCACTTTATGAGGTTCTACTCCTTCACAACCAAGACCAACCACGATCACTGCTCCGGCGTTGGGGTGTTTGCCAAGGTTTACAACGGTTTTATAGGTTAATTTGGCATCACCGGCCACCTGACAGCACCCAAAGGAGTTATTTGCCACAGTACACCCTTTCACTTTGTTGGCTATTTCAGTGGCCACCTGGGTGGAACATACACTGGTGGGCAGCAGAAGTACATAGTTACGAATGCCAAACTTTCCATCTGGACGACGATATCCTTTTATTTTCATTTTACCAACCTCCAAAAAATTAAATATTTGGTTACTTTGGTTTTATTGCCAATCTCCGCGGCCCCGTTCACTTTCAACATTGTGAACGTGCACGTGATCTCCAACCTTAATGGGTTGGATAGCCCTGCCTATGGATTCACCATATTTTATAACATGTTGGTGTAAATTGATGTCCTTGATGGCAAATTTGTGTCCGAAGGGAATATCGCTGTTAACCACAACATCAAATACATTGTCAGCAACAAACATGCTTACTTTCGTCCCTCCCTTCAGGTCTACGGTAGCAGTGGCAACATTATCCTTTTCATCGATAACGACTGCCTGTTTTGTCATGAATACCTTCCTCCTTTTGTTTGGTTAAGATCTTACTCTTTAGCTAATATTGCAAAATTTGTGCCAAGCAGAAAAATGTATATTTCTTCGCTTCAAGCCAAAAAAAGACCCCCTAAGTGTGGTATTTTGCCACATTTATGGGGTAAAAAACATCAATTATAAAAATCGTTCAATGGTGGACCGGTCTATTCCTAAACGTCTTGCAGCCCTGCTTTTATTGTAACCTTCATCTTCCAGTACTTTAAGGATTATTTTTCGTTTAATTTCCTGTAACGTACCATCCAGTAAATGGCCCCATTGGTACTCCTGTGTATTTTTATCAATATCCTGCAGTTCTTCGACAATCAACTCAATGTCTGCCAGGGTTACATATTCTTTCTCTGCGGACAGGACTATTCTCTCGATAACATTTTTCAGTTCCCGGAGGTTTCCAGGCCAGCGATAATTGCTCAAAAACTCAATTACCTCAGGCGCCAACTTTTTCACCGTACGCCCGTACTTCTGGTTCCCTTGGCGCAAGAAATAATGGGCCAATAACTCAATATCACCTTGTCTCTCCCTAAGGGGGATAGTGTGTAAGTTAAGGACATTTAACCGGTAGTATAAATCCATTCTGAAATTTCCCTGGCTTATTTCGTTCTTAAGGCTAACATTGGTGGCTGCGATTACCCGAATATTCACTGGGATAATCTTATCAGACCCCAGGCGCATTACCTGCTTTTCCTCCAGAACCCGCAATAACCTGGCTTGTAAACCTTTATCCATTTCGCCGATTTCATCGAGAAAAATAGTACCGTTGTGGGCCAGTTCAAAAAGGCCAATTTTACCCCCCTTCTTGGCCCCTGTAAATGCCCCTTCCTCATAGCCAAAGAGTTCACTCTCCAGCAATTGAGGTGGCAAAGCGGCGCAATTAACGGCCACAAAGGGCCCGTCGGAGCGTAAGCTCTCAGCATGAATGCTTTGGGCCAGCATTTCTTTACCGGTACCGCTTTCCCCTTCAATTAATATCGTGGCATCTGTTTTAGCATAAACCCTGGCAATTTCGATTAAGCGCTTCATGCGTAAATCCCTGGAAAGAATGTCATTGAATTTATATTTAGTGATCCAGCCTTTTGCATAAAGGTTTTGCCTAATTTTTTGCTCCGCATCTTGGATTTTTGATATTTCCTGAAAGGTAGCAACCACTCCTTTGATCTGGCCACTTACCTTAATTGGAATCCGGTTAGTTAGAATGTGGCCTACAGGCACTTCTTGCAACTGTTCAATTTCAGCAATACCCGATTCCAGCACCCTGTTGATGCCTGTGTTTTTCACAATCTCTTGAATCGGTTGACCATAGGCATTCTCCCTTTTGATATTAAATATTTTCTCAGCCATTGGGTTGACCACTGTAATTAGCCCTTTCTCATCGGTGGCAATCACGGCGTCCCGGACAAAATCCAACACTATTTGAAATTTTTTGGCCTTTTCTTCTTCTTGCTCCCTTACCCGTATGATGTGGCATGATTCTTCGATGGCCTGGATAATAGCCTCTTTTCCAGAGGTGATTAGGTGCACATCTACATTAAGGCCCCCCAGTTTACTTGCGGCAGTGGTATCCCCAACGATCACTTTGATTCCGTTTCGCTCCACTAATTCTGTCATCTGCTCTTTAATTCCGGACCAATTTATATTGCCGTCATCATTGGGTATGATTATTTCTTGAATCGGGATATTCAATATACTAGCTATGGTCTGGCAACCGTATACAACATTTTGGTATCCCACTATCCCGATCGTGGTGGTGCTATCTCTGTACTGGTGCAGCGTCTTTAAGATGTCGTAGCCAGTGACATTGATTTCCACCACTGGAACATCCACTTGCTTTCTGATAATGGAGGCAGTGCCCCCCCTGCTGATTATAACTTGAGCCCCTCGCCGCTGCGCTTCGAGAGCCGGAGCAATTCCTTCTTCCAAATTGCCCTCCTTAATATCAATAGTTAAATTCAATTCTTGCTTGGCTTGCCAGGCCAATTCAGCCAGCTCTTTGTAAGGAGCAATTAAACAGATTCGTTTCATCCAGTCTCCCGCCCATTTTGATCATAATTTGAAGGCATATACCCTAGTATAAACATCTACATTGTATCACAACAGTTAAAGTAAGTATAAGTTTTTAGGGACATGAAAGCCTTATTTTATAAACATAGTACAGCAAAGATTTTTGTTTTAGCATATGCTGGTATAAAGAAAGTGCTCTAATAGGCCATTAAGCTGAAGCTCTTCCTAAAAGGGCTCTTGTCTACTCTTGGATATAACGGGTATAATTAAAGAAAACTTGGCAAGCGCCGAGCCTTGGCGAAAGCGGATGCCTTAGTTGCACTTATGCCGGTTGAAAAGTTATACTTTCTTGATTGGTACAAAGAAAAACGGGATGGGATTCTTTATTTATGGATGGGGAAAAAAGACGGGAAATTCTTCTAAAAATACTGTTAAATGCTTCTGCGCCAGTATCGGGAAGCCGGCTCTCCGAGGAGTTGGGGGTAAGCCGTCAGGTGATCGTGCAGGATATTGCCCTCTTAAGAGCCAGTGGTGAGGATATACTGGCCACGCCCCAGGGTTACATCCTGATGAAAAGCTTAACGGGAAGGCCCCGCAGGGTTTTTGCCTGCCAGCATGGAGTTGAGGGTATCGAGGAGGAACTCAGTACCATCGTCAACCTGGGTGGAAAAGTAGTTGATGTGATCGTTGAACATCCTCTTTACGGTGAACTCAAGGGACTTTTAATGCTTTCTTCTCGGGAAGAAGTAAAGGAATACATGCACAAATATAAGGCCAGCCAAGCTGAACCTCTTTCTGCTTTGACCAAAGGGGTTCACCTGCATACGGTAGAGGCTGAAAAGTTAGAACAACTGGATAGGATAAGCAGGGAACTCAAGCAGAGAGGTTTTCTCCTCAATGAGGTATGAAATGGCTAAGGTCAACGTATAATGGGAATAATTAACGTACAAAAATCGCAGGAACGTTACTTGACATTGAACCTTGATACACTATAATTAAGAATACATTACCTCCAGCATAGGGACATAGAGGAGGTGTTCCCATGAAGATCAAGAAGATCAATGAGGACAAGGTGCAGATTATCATCACAAACCAGGACCTAGAGGAGAGGGATGTGAAAAAGTGGGATTTGATGCCTTCAAATCCCAAGGCTCAGGAGTTGTTCCAGGACCTTTTAGATATGGCTTACCATGAATGTGGTTTTGAAGTGGAAGATGATACACAGCTGATGGTAGAAGCTTATCCCCTGTCGGTTGACAGTTTTGTGGTTGTTATGACAAAAGTTCGCGCACACCATGCGGTGGAACATTTTAGCCTGTTTACCCCTCAACAGCAGGAGACGGATGAGCAGGATACCGATGTGCAGGTGGAAAGAGGACTAAACCAGGTTTGGAGATTTCCTGATTTGGAGACCTGTTGTTTAGCCTGCTCGCGGATTGTACCTGACTATGTGGAGTTTAGTGCTCTCTATAAATACAACGCCGTATACTACCTGGCTGTTGGTCTTATTCCGGAAAGAGATGTAGAGGTAGAAGTCTTATTGGGCGAATACGGCGAATGGGTACCCACCGACGAGGTTTTTCTCCAGGAGCACGGGACCGTGATTATCGCTCATGCCGCTGTTCCCAATTTAGCCAGTCTGGTTAAGTAACAAGATCACATCGGAGTGTTGACAACGTTTTGTCGACACTCTTTTTGTTATTTCTTCTCCATTTTATCTCGCGTCCAACTTAGGTTATAATAAAAGGGATTATGTGTTTTAGAAGAAACATTTTGTTCTATTATTTGGTTGGGAAAAAATCGTACAAGGACTGGCTGGGTGTGGCCCGCCGGGAAGGCTTACCCTGGACGGAATTGGAGGGGTACTGGCTGGCCAGGGGAGTGCCTGAAGAATTAAGGGAGAATCTGAGAGAAGAGGTACTTGCTTATGCCGGAAACAGACAAGCATAGAATTTTGGAGATTTTGGAAAGTTGTTATCAGGGTTCTACCACAGCCCTGGAATTTGCTAATTCTTTTCAACTTCTTATTGCTACAATCCTTTCCGCTCAAACTACAGACAACCAGGTTAATAAACTGACAAGAAAATTATTTGCCCAATACCCTGACGCTAAGGCGCTGGTACAACTCAGTGAAGAAGAGCTGGCTGATGAAATAAAAGGGGTTGGATTGTATAAAAATAAGGCCCGCAATATTCTGGCCACGGCGAAAATATTACTGGAGAAATATGATGGACAGGTCCCCCGGGACCGGGAAGCTCTGATGGAACTGCCGGGAGTAGGCCGGAAAACAGCTAATGTGGTCCTGGCTAATGCATTTGGCATCCCGGCTATCGGTGTTGATACCCATGTTTTCCGGGTAGCCAACCGTTTAAACCTGGCCCAGGGGCAGACCCCCGAACAGGTGGAACAACAGTTGATGCGAGCCATCCCCGAGGAAAAATGGGGAGATGCCCACCACTGGCTTATCTGGCATGGACGGAAAATTTGTAAAGCGCAAAATCCTCAGTGTTCGCGTTGTCCGGTAAATCAACTCTGTCCAAGCAAAACAGAAGAGAAAAAAGAGGAAAAAAGTGGGAGACAGGGGGGATAAGCATGGTTGCCAATAAACCCATTAAAGCACTGATATTTTCGGTTTCCATTGGTGCGGGACACGATTCCGTAGCCAAAGCCCTTGCTCAAGCCCTGCAGGAAGAACGGCCAGGTTCTGAGGTAAGAATTGTTAATACTTTTCAGTATATCAACCGGGTTTTGAATAAAGTTGTGGTAGAAAGTTATATGGAAACACTAAGGTTTACCCCTAAGGTATGGGGTTACCTTTATGAACAGGCGGAAGACGGAGACCGGCTGGTGGACTTGGGCCAGATTCTTTCCAAAGTTCTTTCGCCTAAACTGGAACTCCTTTTAAAGGAATTTAATCCCGATGTGATCCTGACTACCCATGCCTTTCCCACCGGAATGCTGGCCGTGTTAAAACGAAGAGGGCAGATGAACATACCCCTGGCGGCAACGGTAACTGATTTTCATGTCCATAGTTTTTGGATTCACCAGGGACCTGATCTGTACTTCATCCCGGCTCCGGACTTAGCCTATCCCCTTTTGCAAAACGGGATATCCCAGGATCGGATTAAACCTGTGGGCATACCCATTCGCAGCCAGTTCCGGGAGAAGATTGACCCTGGCAGGGCCAAGTATGAACTGGGTTTGGCCCTGCTTCCTACTGTTCTGGTAATGGGCGGTGGACTGGGGTTAGGACGAATAGAAGTGATTACCCGGGAACTCCTGGATGACAGCAACTTCCAGGTGGTGGTGGTAGCCGGCAAAAATAAGCTTCTCCACGATAATTTAAATCAATTACATAATCCCCGTTTAAAAGTGTTTGGTTTTGTGGAAAATATGGCCCAGGTCATGGGAGCCTGTGATATGATTATTTCTAAACCTGGAGGGGTAACTACGGCGGAAATCCTGGCCTTAGGCAAACCTCTGGTAATCTACTCCTCTTTGCCCGGACAAGAGGATCGTAATACCGACTATTTGCTAAATAAAGGTGTGGCTATCAAAGTGAGAAAACTGGATATGCTGATCCCGGAAATCGTTAGTCTCTGGCATAACCCGTTAAGATTGAAACATATGAGGGAGATGGCTGAGCAGTTGGGCTCTCCCTTTTCCAGTAAATTGGTGTGGGACAATCTTTTGCCTCTCTTGGGAGAATAAACTGGGGTAGGTGTTTGGATTTGGCTACTTTCGGAAGAATTGCACTTTTAACAGGCGGTGGTGATGCACCGGGGCTCAATGGTGTAATCAGAGCCATTGTCAAGACGGTCAGATACCGCTACGGTATTGAGAAAGTGATAGGCTTTCGCGACGGTTTTGCAGGCCTGGTGAGAAACAACTATGTTTCTCTTGACCTGGAGGGAGTTTCGGGTATCTTGCACCGGGGCGGTACCATTCTGGGTACCAGCAACCGCGATAATCCCTTTCGTTTCCCTGTTGTGGTAGACGAAAAGGTTACCTACCAGGATGCTTCCCGGCAAGCCCTGGAAAATTTGCGGGCCTTAGGTGTAGAAGTATTGATTGCCATTGGTGGTGACGGTAGTCTCAGTATCGGGCGGGAGTTCCATAAGTTAGGTCTCAAAGTGATTGGTGTCCCCAAGACCATCGACAATGATTTGTCGGCTACGGATGTGACTTTCGGGTTTGATACCGCCGTCACTACAGCCACAGAGGCCCTGGATAAACTCCATACCACGGCTGAGTCTCACCATCGCATTATGATTTTAGAGGTTATGGGACGTTATGCGGGCTGGATCGCCCTCCATGCGGGGATGGCGGGAGGCGCTGATGTTATTTTAATTCCCGAAATACCCTATGACCTGCGGAAGGTTAAAGAGAAGATTGAGGAGAGGCGCAAGCACGGAAAATTTTTTAGTATTATTGTGGTAGCGGAAGGAGCCGTAGAGCAGGGCGGCGACATGGTAGTGGCCAGACTGGTAGAGGGAAGTACCGACCCTATTCGCCTGGGGGGAGCAGGGCAGGCGGTAGCTGATCGTTTGGCTCAGTTGACAGGCCTGGAAACCAGGGTTACTGTACTGGGGCATCTCCAGCGGGGAGGAAGCCCTACCTCCTACGACCGGATCCTGGCCACCCGTTTCGGCGTCAAGGCGGCCGAGCTGGCAGTCCAGGGTCCCTGGGGCCAGATGGTAGCCCTTAGAGGAAGTGAGATTACCGCCGTGCCCCTGGATGAAGCTGTGAAACAGTTGAAAAAGGTAGATCCCCGGGGCGAAATGGTGGCAGCTGCCCGGGCTGTGGGCATCAGTTTCGGTGTTTAGGTGAGTTATGCTGGTTTGTGTGATTAAAATAGACTTGCGGCTCTTTGCCGTTAGTTCTCTCAAGGAAAAACGCAGTATCGTCAAGAGTTTAATTGAGAAAACTAAACATAAATTTACTGTCTCCATTGCCGAAATAGGGGAACATGATGTCTGGCAGGCCGCCCAGTTAGGCTTAGCTCTGGTAGGGAACAGCAGAAGTCTTTTGGAAAGAGAGATGAGTAAGATTCTTGATTTCCTGGAAGCCGGGGGAGAAGTGGAAATCGTCTCTGTTACCCACGAAATCTGGGGTTATTGAGGAGGG
>JAIHAN010000061.1 GCA_020054815.1 Peptococcaceae bacterium
TGAATTCCTTACCGATTTCCCCAGAGAACTCATACAAATCAGTTGATTATATGATATAATCAAATAGCTATATCGTTCTCAAATTAAGGGGGATTTGGTGGATGGGTACTCAAGGCAAAAACGGTCTTACTATTCAGTCAGTAGAAAGGGCTCTTGCTATTCTCGAAGAATTTAGTGTGAGAGAAAAGGAGCTTGGTGTCACCGAGATAGCTAAAAGGGTAGGACTAAATAAGAGTACCTGTTTCAACTTGATTAACACCCTGCTGCAAAAAGGATATCTGGAACAGAATCCTGACAATGGCAAATACCGTTTATCTTTAAAGATTTTTCAGCTTGGGAAAATATATGAAGCAGGTTTAGAGTTACGGGAAATTGCTAAGCCTTTTCTGCAGGAATTAGTGGATAAGACGGGAGAAACTGTTCACCTGGTAATAAGGGACAGAAGAGAAGCTGTTTATATAGAAAAAGTGGAAGGGCCCAGTGCCATTAAAATTATTTCACAAATAGGCACTAGAGTTAATCTTCATTGTACAGGCGTAGGAAAGGTTCTATTAGCTTTTTTGCCAAGTGAATATATTGATAGACTTACACAACATCCCCTGAAAAAATTTACAGAAAATACCATAATTGATAAAGAAAAATTATTAGCACATCTCAGAGAGATTAAGGAAAAAGGATATAGTATTGATGATGAGGAGATTGAGGTCGGTTTACGCTGTGTAGCAGCCCCGATTTTTGACCACAGGAAAGAGGTTATCGCTGCAATCAGCGTTTCCGGCCCAACCAGCAGGATGACTTATGAAAAAATCAATGAGTTAACAGAAATTGTTAAAGAAACAGCTTTTAATATTTCAGTGAGGTTAGGATACACTAAATAAGCTACCAGTTTTGGTAGCTTTTTTTATACAAAAATAAAAGGAGGAATTTTCCATGTGTTCTATCTATATTGATTGTCCATCAGAAATAAGTTCATGTGCATTATTGGCGGGTATGATCGACTGTATGCTTATAGATCTTGACAAAATTGAACAAGATTTAAGTTATCCAGTCGGGGGTAAAGGGCTGATAAACGCCAAAAAGTTAGTTAAACAAGGGTCTACGGTGACTTTGCTTATACGCGATATGTCAAGACAAATTAATTTGAGTGAAGCATACGAGATTATTGGCAATATAACACCGGAAACAAAGGTCAACCGCAAATTAAAAGAGTATTTAGATTATCATACCGATTCTTCTGTTGAAAAAATATCGTTACAGGATCTTCTGGTTGCTGCGATAATAATATATAGTCTGGAAAAGTCAGACATAAAAAAAGTTATTTGTTCTTCTATTAAGGGGCGAATTAATAACCCGGCTTTGCTAAAAATGTTACCAGGTATGTTAGTGAAAAGAGATTTTTCAGTAACTTCGTCTCTAGACATTTCCACCTTGGCATTGTTAAAAATAATTGTCCATGAATACAGTGATACTTTCACAATAAAGGTAAAATCGGTAGGGATTGGTTATCATAGTTTAACACAAGATGAGGGTATAAAAATATTTCTCGTAGAAAGCACTTATGAAAAGTACAGGGAGGTGGATGTTATAGAAACAAATATTGATGATATGAACCCGCAATTCTATGATTATGTATGTGAAAAGATAAGAGCTCTTGGAGCACATGAGGTATATCTGACTCCAGTCTATATGAAGAAAGGTAGACCAGGCATCGTCATAAGAATTATATGTAGTCCTTCTTTAACCCATTCCGTAATTAGGTTAATCTATCTGGAGAGCTCTTCTATCGGTGTTAGAGTATATAAAGCCTTTACTACAAAAGCTGAAAAAGAACTACATGAAATTCATACTCCTTACGGAAAAGTACGTGTTAAAACAGCCCAAAATGGTGGAAGTTTAGTAAATGTGAGTCCTGAATATGAGGATTGCAAAAAAATAGCGATAAAGACCGGGAAACCCTTAAAGTTCATTTACCAGGAAGTGACAAACATATTCTTACAAAGTCAAAGTGAGAATTGAATCTCCACATTTTCTTCATAATTTGCCAACGGATTCCTCATAATTTTTTGTTAGGATAGGGGTAAAGATAAATTTACCCCGAAAAGAACAAGGAGGAATTGGTTATGATGAGATACGGTTACGGTATGTACGGTATGCCTGGAGGTGGGCTGTTTATGATTTTTGTGTGGATACTACTGATTGCCGCCCTGGGTTTTGCCCTCTATGGCTTTATCAACTGGCTGGGGAAAAACAAGGTATCTGTAGTAGAAAGACAAGTCACCCATACCGGTGAAAGTACTCCTGTGCAAATCCTGAAGGAACGGTTTGCCAAAGGAGAGATTACCCAAGAGCAGTACCTGGAAATGAAGAAAACTCTGGAAGAAAGTTAAAGGAAGACAAAGAAATCGCTTCTCCAGGCTGTTGACAAAGACACGTCAGCAGCCTTTTTCATTGGCAAATCTACTAAGGCTAGACATAGGGGGAGGCAAAAAAAGAAGGGGACAATGCCCCTTATGCTCCTACGACTTTTTCCTGCAATTCCAAGATATCCCGTTCCATTTCCAATTGTCTGCGTTTGGTGGTAATCAGGGCCCTGGATAAAAAGTCTACTTTCCCATTTAATTCGCTTACGTCGTTCTTGACTTTGGACAAGTCTTCTTTTATTTGGGTCACGTCTGTTTTCACGTTGGCCAGCTCCGCTTTTACCCCGGCCATATCCTCTTTAACGTTGCCCATTTCACCTTTTAACATGGTTACTTCGCCCTTGAGGTACTGCATGTCTTCTCCCAGGGCGGCAAGCGCGGCGGTATTTTCTTCCGTGCGGTGTTCCAGTGCTTTTAGTAAGGCGGTATTTTCCTCTGTAGCAGCTTTTAGCCCAGTGACATCATTCTTCAGCACAGTAACATCATTCTTCAGCCCTGCAACTTCGGTTTTCAGCCCTGCAACATCATTCTTTAGCCCCTCAATATCAGACTTGATACCCTTTAGTTCTTTGGTTACCGTATCAAACTGTTTTGCAAAATTGTTAAACTGTTCCAACACGACTTTTTGGAATTCTTCATTAGTCATAAGCGAATCCCACCTTGTGACGGTGCTCGGCTCATGCTCCTATTATAGCACCGATGTTTGATTTAAAACAGTCCATAAATGAAGACAAATTTACTCCATAAAATACTTCATACTGGTTTTTTTCAGTTCTGCTGTACTGAAAAGTAGCTGATATTCGGTAATCCCTGTTTCCCGGGATATTTTCGCTGCCAGATTAAAACACTCTTCCTCAGTTTCACTGTGAATCATGGAGAAAAGGTTATAAGGGAATTTGGGCAGGGGCGGGCGGTGATAACAATGGGTAACCTGGGGGTAGGCAGCAATTTTTCTGCCTACTATATCAATGAGCTGTTCAGGTACCCGCCAGACAATCATGGGGTTGGCTTTGAGACCCATTTCCCTGTGGCGGAGTGCAGCCCCGAAACGCCGGATATATCCTTTCTCCCGGAACTCCCGGATTTTTTCCAGGAGCATTTCTTCCGGGATATCCAGTCGCTGGGCAATACGGAGAAAGGGCCGTGGTTCCAGAGGGATGTTGCCCTGGAGTTCGCGAATGATGGCCTTGTCCAAAGGGCTAAAGGGCATGGGACTTCTCCTCCCGTCCGGGAACGGTGAAATTTACTTTTATTTTGAAAAGCTTGAGGGCGGGCAGGTTATAAACCTTTAAGCCCGTCTTTTTTTCTATCTCACCGATGATTTGCTGTAAAACTTCAGGCGAAGGTGTAATGAGGGTAAACCAGAGATTATAATCATGCTGGCGTGTATAGTTATGGGTAACCCCGGGGTAACTGTTAATCACCCGGGCTGTTTCCTCTAATCTTTCCTCAGGAACTTCCATGGCACAAAGGGTACTGGTATAGCCCAGGGCCCGGGAATCGAAAATGGCGCCTATGCGGCGAATGAAGCCTTCTTCGCTCATTTTCCTTAAACGTGTAATAACTTCTTCTTCCGTAATTCCCAGTTGGAGGGCTAAATCCAGGTAGGGCTGGGGGGAGATGGGAAAATCACTCTGGATGAGGGTAAGAAGCTCTTTGTCTAAGTTATCCACCGTCATGCACCTGTCCTTCCGTGGTAAAGGCACCATGGTTCTTCCGCCATGTAATCCTCTTCATGGTAGAAATAAGCCCGGGCCCGGCATCCTCCACATACTTTTCGATATTCACAGCCACCGCATCCCCCACCGTACTCTTCAGTACGCAGCTTTAAAAAGAGCGGACTTTCCCGCCAGATCTGGTCGAAAGGGGTTTCTCTCACGTTGCCTGCCAGGATGTTTAAATAAGCACAGGGCTGGACGTCGCCTTTAGGGCTGATGATGCAGTAAGAAGTACCGGCCAGGCAGCCCTTGGAGAATCGCATTTTTAAACCCTTTTGCCTGGCAATACGCATAAACTGGGGTGCGCAGGTAGGCTTTAATTCGATAGGTACCTGTTTTTGCTTCTCGAGAATGCGCTCAAGGAGTTCTTCATATTCCCTGGCCCGCAGGGATTCCTCCTCAATATTGACGGCACGGCCCGTGGGAACCAGGAAAAAAATATGGTGGGCTACGGCCCCCAGTTCTACGGCCAGGTCCGTAATGGCTTCAATTTCAGCCTGATTCCATTCCATCACCGTAGTGTGAATTTGAAAGGGAAGGCCAGCCTCCCGGCAGTATGCCATACCGCGCAGGGCTTGTTCCCAGCCACCGGGATAGACCCTTAATTTGTCGTGTTTAGCCGGATCGGTACTATCCAGGCTGATACCCATGCCCATAGTTCCCGCTTTCTTAAGGGCGCGGGCTAAATCTTTGGTGAGGAGAGTGCCGTTAGAACCGAAGACAGGTCTTAAACCCAGGTTTGCGGCATGCTGGACCAGTTCAACGATATCCGGCCGCATCAGGGGTTCCCCCCCGCTGAAGATCATGATTTTAAAGCCTGCCCTGGCGATTTCCTCCAGGAGTTTCTTGGCCTCAAGGGTGTTCAGTTCTTCCTCAGCTTTTTGCCCTGCATCCCGGTAGCAGTGGGCACAGTACATATTACACTGGTTAGTCGCATTCCAGGAAATAATCATCGCTTATCTCCTTTTCTCAATATAGGTCAGACCGATTTCGCCATCAGTGAGATAACAGGCCGGGTCTGCTTCCCAGAAGTCACCGGTGACGGCCTCAGCCCGGGCCCGGAAGTTGCCGTTACAGAGGTTAAGCCAGCGGCACTCCCGGCAGCGGCCCTTCAGGAGAGGCTTGCGGTCTTTTAAACCCCGCAAAATAGGATGGGAAAGGTCTGTCCAGATTTCCCCGAAAGGTCTCTCCCGCACATTGCCGAAGGTGTGGTTTTGGGTGAACTGGTCGGGGTGGACGTTGCCGTACCAGTCCACACTGGCGATGGCAATGCCGGAACGGTTGCCTCCGTTGTTTTTCAGGAGATTCCAGGCGATTTGAGCCAGCTCCGGATGAATTTCTTTTAACTTTAGATAGATATAAATCCCGTCGGCATGGTTATCCACAGTAAGAATTTCTTTATCCAAACCTTTCTCATGAAAGCGAAGAGTTTGTTCCATGATCAGATCCAGGGCCCGGCGGGATTCCTCATGGCTGATATCTTCTTTGACCATCTCACTGCCCCGCCCGGCATAAACCAGGTGGTAAAAACAGACCCGCGGTATGCCTACTTCCTCAATTAAGGAAAAGATGCCCGGCAGTTCGCCGAGGTTATGTTTGTTGATGGTAAAGCGCAGGCCCACTTTCTGGCCTACGGCCAGGCAGTTTTCCATTCCTCTTAAAGCCAGGTCGAAGGCTCCCTTTTGGCCCCGAAAACGGTCGTTGTTCTCGCCAATGCCATCTAAACTTATGCCGACGTACCCTACACCGATCTCTTTTAATTTTTGGGCTACCTTGCGTGTGATGAGTGTGCCGTTGGTGGAAAAAGTAGTCCTGATGCCTAGACTTGCTGCATACTGGGCCAAGTGCAGGACATCTTCCCGCATGAATGGCTCCCCCCCGGAAAGGAGGAGAACAGGGACCTTAAATGACTTTAAATCATCAATAAAGGCTTTGCCTTCTTCAGTCGTTAGTTCACCGGCATATTTTTGCTGATCAGAGGCTGCATAACAGTGAATGCATTTTAGATTACAGGTCCGTGTACAATTCCAGACCACCACCGGGCCCATGCCGTGGGTAGTCCCGTGGGTGGCCCCGTGGGATGAAGTACTGTAGCGCAGGGAGTCACCGTAATTATCACTGTTACAGAGGAGTTTCGTTACACTTATCACAATGAAGCCTCCTGTCAGTCAAGTAGAAGCATTAAATTTATTATATCTTAATATGTGGATGAAAGACAATGTGTGTTATTTGCTAGTTGCTAGTTGTTAGTTTATGTGAACAAGCGGGTGCACTTAAAGACCTCCCCACCGTAAAAATAGTAAGGCCAGCAGCCAGCTGGCTAAAACCAGATAATCCATATGCCGGATGGCTTTAGCGGGGTATAGGTGTCCATGAGGACAGGGAAGTTTAACATCTGGGCAGCGAAAATGAAAGCTCCTGTTATTCCTAAAAGGGGAATATTTTTTTATTCCATAGTGGCACGGCACTTTTTAAGAGCATAGCTCAGAAATCCCGCAGAAGTTATACCTGTGGTGAGTAATGTAGGTGCATTCAGGAAGTTATCGGGTATATGCACTTTAATCTTCCTTTCCAGTAACAAAGGTTTTATATCCTAAAGTCATGGCTTCCTGGTAGATTTCTTTTAGGGGGATTCCCGTTTCCCGGGCGATAGTACGGCAGTCTTCGAATTCGGGAGCGATATTCAGGATGTTATCTCCCGTCCCTGCTGTTTTAATCTGGACAGGGCCATACTTTGTATCTAACACGTGAAGTGACCTTGTTAATTTACGTCGTGTGACCGGGTGCATCCGTACTCCTATAGTGGTGGATTCTGTAAAAATGATATCGAGAAGAGGCTGGTGGTCGGGCAGGTTGCTGGTGACGGAAAGCAGGGTCCCCGGTCTGTTCTTTTTCATGTAAATGGGTGTGAGGAAGACATCGACAGCTCCGGCCGCAAAGAGTTTTTCCATGAGATAGTTGTAGAATTGGGGATTCATATCATCGATAGTAGCTTCAATAATGGTAGATGTATCCTCTTCCCGGGTATTCTCTGCAAGTTCCCCGACAAAAAGCCTGAGAACATTGGGGATGGAGAGATCCCAGGTTCCTGCGCCATAGGCGATTGACTCTGTCTTCATGGGAGGTATGGACCCGTATTGCCGCGTCAGAGTGCTGATAATAGCAGCCCCCGTAGGTGTTACCAATTCGCCTTTTATCTCGCCGCTGTAAAAGGGGATGCCCTTCAAGAGTTCAGCAGTGGCCGGGGCGGGAACAGGCATGAGGCCGTGGGCACATTTTACCATGCCGCTTCCCACGTGGAGAGGGGAAGCGTAGACATTGGGCGCACCCAGGAAGTGAAAACAAAAAGCAGCTCCCACAATATCGATAATGGCATCGACGGCGCCCACTTCGTGGAAGTGGATTTCCTCCAGGGAACAGTTATGTACTTTGGCTTCCGCTTCTCCCAGGCGCTGGAAGATTTTGAGGGCCAGGCTTTTCACTTCCGGTGACAAAGTACTGTTCTGGATAATATGTGTTATGTCCTGGAGGTTCCTGTGCGAGTGATGGCCGTGGTGGGATTCATGGTGATGGTGGTGGGTCAGCTTTACATCAAAATAGGTGGCGGTGATGCCTGATTTTTGTACCCGTTGATAAACCAATTCATATTCATGATCTAAAGGGAGTTTTTGCAGTTCGTGTCTTAACACTTCAAAAGGAACCCCGGCGTCCAGAAAGGCACCAATCACCATGTTGCCGCTGATACCGGAAAAACAGTCAAAATATAGAGCTCTCATTGTTGTCACCTCGCGTCTTCATTAATGATGGCGGCCAGTCTGCCGGCGCCAAAACCGTTATCAATATTCACCACACCTACTCCGGCAGCGCAGCTGTTTAACATGCAGAGAAGAGCGGAGAGCCCGTGAAAATTGGCCCCATAGCCCACGCTGGTAGGCACGGCAATGACCGGGCGGGAGACAAGGCCGCCCACAACGCTGGCCAGGGCCCCTTCCATTCCCGCTACTACAACCAGGACATTGGCCTTTCTCAGCTTATCAAGATGGGCCAGAAGGCGGTGCAGCCCGGCTACACCTACGTCATAGAGACGCTCTACCCTGTTGCCCATGATTTCTGCCGTGATAGCTGCCTCTTCTGCCACGGGAAGATCGGCTGTGCCGGCACTAACTACCAGGATGGTCCCTTTATTAAGCTGGAGGGGCTTCCGGTTTACCACCACCATGCGGGCCAGGGTATGGTATTCGGCTTCGGCACATACTTCTTTAATGGCTTCATAGGCCTCCAGGCTGGCCCGGCTGGCCAGGATATTGTTGCTGTTTTTGGCCAGGTAACCGGCAATTTCTTTAATCTGCTGGGGAGTTTTCCCCTGGCAGAAAATTACCTCCGGGTGATTTTGCCGCAGTTCCCGGTGGTTATCCACTTTGGCAAAGCCCAGGTCTTTAAAGGGTAAGTCTTTTAATGCTTCTAAGCCTTCATCTACAGTGACTTTTCCCTGTTGGATAGCTAGTAGAAGTTCCTTGATCTGTTCTTGCATACATCGTCCTCCAACGCTAATAATTAAAAGCAGCGAGTTAAATCGTGAACCCGTAAACAGTATCTGGTGACCAGTGATCGGTGACCGGAGTCCAGTTACTCAGATTCGTAAACCGTGAACCGTGAACAGCAGACGATAGCCAGGGAATCGCCACCCGTAATAAAATTATCGGGTATCGGGAAGCGGGAAACGGGAAGCGCAGATAAACTGCTGCCAACTGCGAACTCATAATGTCTCATTCATACTTCCCTGGCGGTAGCCAAGAAGGTCCAGGGTCACATAGGTGTAACCAAGTTTTTTTAATTCCCTAGTAACCTTATCACCCATATCAGGCGCGGTAATCCGGGGAAAAATTTCCGGGGGCAGTTCTATGCGGGCCAGCTGGCCGTGGTCCCTAACGCGCAGTTGTTTTTCTCCTAAAAGGTCTATGAGGTAATTCTCAGCCTGTCCCACCCGCTGTAAGATTTCCCGGGTAATAGTGGTGCCGTAGGGGACCCGCGTGGCTAAACAGGGTTTGGAGGGTTTGTTCCATACGGCTAATCCGTAAGAGCGGGCCAATTCCCTGATTTCTGCTTTGCTTAATCCCACTTCCAGTAAAGGACTTTTCACCCCCAGTTCCAGGACGGCCCTGTGCCCGGGGCGGTAGTCATTTTGATCATCGGCGTTAGACCCCTCTATGACCCAGTTTAATCCCTGTTCCTTGGCCAGTTCTAAAAGACCCAGGAAGCGGAACTTTTTACAATGATAGCACCTATCCGGCGTGTTGGCGGTGAAGTTTTCATTCTCCAGGTCGGCCACCGGTACCAGGAGATGTCTGGCTCCTATCTGTTGGGCATAGAGCTGGGCTTCTGCAATTTCCTCTTCAGTGGATAATTCGGAAGCTGCTGTAACGGCAAGGACCTTTTCTTCTCCCAGACTTTGCCGGGCTACAGCCAGGAGCAGGGTACTGTCTACTCCTCCGGAGTAAGCCACCAGCACACTGCCTAATTGTTTGAGGTTATCCTGCAATCTTTTAAGTTTCTCCATATTATCACCCTTTCTTAAAGAAAAAGCCACGAAAGCAAAACCCTTTTCTGGGCAGCCTTCATGGCTATCGTCAGTTATTAGTTACTGGTAATTTAGTTGTTGGTTGTTGATAGAAACGAGGTATTATCTAATAAATCGTTACTAGTAACTAGCAACTAGCAACTAGTAACTTACAGCAGGCCTTCATGGTCCTGTTAAATTTAAATATAACACTGGTGAGAAAACAGTGTCAATCTTATTCCTATTTTTTTCAGAATAGTACTACTTGCACCTTGTCAAAAGGGGGCCAGTTCATATACTCTTAAAAATAAAGAATATGTAATGGAGGAGTGCTATGGGTAAGAAAGTCTTAGGCCTGGTGGCTTCACCCCGAAGGATGGGGAACTGTGAAATGCTCCTGAAAGAAATCATGCTGGCGGGAGAGGATTGGGAGAAAGAGATTATTTATTTACATGAGCTGGAGATCAAGCCTTGTAAAGCCTGCTATCGCTGTTTGCCCAGTGGCGCCCTCTGCCCGGAGAAGGATGATTTTAATTATCTCCTGGACAAAATAGCCCAGTCCGATGGTATTATTCTGGCCACACCCTGTTATTTCTTAGGCCCTAACGCTATCCTGAAAAATATCATGGATAGATTTATTTCCGTGGGGAATGAAGCAGACAGGTTTAAGGGGAAGCCTTGTTTCACCGTCACTACCTACGGTATAGAGGGGTGGCAGGGGTTTAGCAGGGAATTTACCAATCTCTTTGCCCGTTTTCTCCACTTAGACCTGAAAGACAGTTTCCTTATTAAGTCATCCTATCCCGGTGAATGCTTTACTGATGAAAAATTGCTGCAGGCTTTAAGAGAAGCAGGAAGAAACCTTTTTAAACCCGGCTATATCTCGCAACCTCCTTCCCTGGCCTGCCCTGTTTGCTGGAACCCTTATCTTTCCCTGCAGGCCGAGGGGGTGGTATGGTGTCCTGTCTGCGGCAGCCGGGGTAAAATAGACCTGAAAGAGGGCAATATTTTTCTTGAATTTACAGATGCAGGGGAACACCGTTTTACGCCTGAGGCCATGAGCCACCATTTTGGAGAGGTCTTGCCCGCTACCATGGAGACCTTTTTAGCCCGGCGCCAGGAAGTCAAGGAATTGCAAAAAAAATACCGCCAGTTTAACTGGGATGTAGAAAAACCCGCTCAAAAATAAGAGCGGGTTTTTAGCGTTTAAGGCCGATACGGGTAATACGGGCATCGACCCGGACTCCCACTGGGACCTGGGGAAAGATCTCTTCCCACTTGATATTCCGATAAACTGCAGGATAGGTGTTAAACAAACTCTGGCCAATGTGCAGGTAGTCAATCAGGTCTTTAATACCCTTCCGGCCGAAATCCTCCCCGATGATGACCGCTCGCAGGTGAGCCAGGCTGATTTTGCGTTCGATTTGTCCTTGGGCCAGCCGTAAAGGTTATTAAAATTGTTTATTCTTGTTATGCCTGAGGGAAATATTTCTTATTTTTCTAAGACATACTAAGTGTAGGCTGGAAAAACGGGGGATTGCTGTGTTCTGGCAGAAGAAAAAGAAACCGCAGGCACAAGAAAATAAAAGTGAACAAGAAAAGCAAAAAAGGAAAGTTAACCAGCCTGAGGAGTTTGCACTATGCCTGGAGGCCAATATTAAAGCCTTGCAAGACATTTTGCATAATTGCTCCGACGTAGTCTTTCGCTGTCTGACCGTAGCCAGGCGCCAGGCTTATCTTGTCTATGCCCAGGGGATGATTAACACCGACCTGCTAAGTAAAGGCATCCTGCAGATATGTTTTGAAGACTTCACCCAGGAAGCCCGTGACCTCCTGGAAGAGTTAAAATACCGGGGGCTGGCCATCGGTCGCATCACCCAATCCAACAAAGTGGACTCCTGTATCAAAGACCTGCTCGCCGGGAAGGCCCTGCTCTTACTAGAGGGTTACCGGGATGTTTTAGTGTTAGATATCCCTGGCGGGGAAAAACGCAGCATCGATACGCCCCAGGCCGAACCCAGCGTACGGGGGCCCATGGACAGTTTTGTTGAAGCCCTGGAGGTCAATATTTCTCTCCTGCGGCGCCGCCTGGCCACCCCTGATTTTAAAGTGGTTTCCCTGGTCCTGGGAAAAAGAAGCCATACCAATGTCCGGGTCTGTTATATGGAATCTATTGCCCACCCCAAACTCCTGGAGGAAGTCCTGCGCCGCCTCCACTTGATCAATATCGATGCCCTCCTGGAATCTTCATATATCGAAGAACTTATCGATGATGAACCATACTCACCTTTCCCCACCATCCAGACTACGGAAAGGCCCGATAAAGCGGTGGCCTCTCTCCTGGAAGGCCGTATTGTCATTATTCAGGAAAATACATCCTTTGTCTTAATCATGCCCGCCTTTTTCCAGCAGTTTTTTCAGGCCGCCGATGATTACTATAACCGCTATTTCTTTGCCACTTTTATACGAATTCTCCGTATTGCTGCTGTCCTTATTTCCGTTTATGCCCCGGCCCTGTATGTAGCCTTTACCACTTTTCACCAGGAGATGCTGCCTACTTCCCTCTTGATTAGCCTGCAGACCCAGAGGGAGGGTGTGCCCTTTCCCGCTGTCTTGGAAGCTATTTTAATGGGGATTGCCTTTGAAATTTTGCGGGAAGGGGGTCTGCGCCTGCCCCGTCCCATAGGCCAGGCTGTCAGCATTGTAGGGGCTTTGATCATTGGGGAGGCGGCCGTGAGAGCCAGCCTTGTTTCCGCCGCCATGGTCATTGTGACTGCCCTAACGGCCATTACTTTTTTTACCGTACCCACCTTAATTATTGGCGAGGCTTTTTTAATCATCCGCATTATCCTTGTTATGGCTGCAGGTGTTCTGGGCCTGTGGGGTATCTTGATCATCACCCTCCTGTTCTTAGCCCATCTTACCTCCCTGCGTTCTTTTGGCATTCCTTATCTTAGCCCCGCGGGGTCTTTAATTAACCTTAACCTTGATGAGTTCCTGGTGAGGGCTCCCCTCTGGGCCATGCGCAAGCGGCCCAAACTATTAGGCCAAAGAAATCCCACCCGCCAGGGCAGACGTCCTTCTCCCCAAAATACAGGCAAAAAGTAGAGGTGAACTATGCGGATGAGGAAATTGTCAGCCATGGTTTTATTGTTTGTTCTGGCCCTGATCACGGTTTCCGGCTGCTGGAGCAGGAGAGAATTGAACCACCTTACCATCATCCTGGGGGTTGCCTTGGACCTAAAAAATGATCATCATTACATCACGGTGATGGGCACGGACCCTACACAAGGAGGCGGCGGCAAGGAAAGGAGTCAGGGTAGTGGGCAGGGCAGCCCTTTTGTTGTCACCTCCGCCGAGGGGAAAACAATCTTCGAGGCCGCCCGCAACCTTAGTTTAATTATGCCGCGGCGCAACTACTGGGCCCACTGTGAAGTTGTGCTGGTCAGTGAAGGCTATGCCAGGGAAAAGGGCCTAAGGGAACTCCTGGATTTTTTTACACGGGACCATGAGCGTAGGCGGGAAACCTATCTCATAGTAACCAGGGGGCAGGCAGGAGAGATGTTAAAAGTGATGCCAACCTTAAGCCAGTACCCGGCCAGGGAAATCATCGAACAGATTCGTCTGACCAGGATTTCCGCTAAAGGTTTAGTTACGATACTGAACGATTTTATTGCCCAATCCGAGGGAGTTACCCGGACCAGTCTGGTCAACTATATGGATATCCGTAATTACGGGGGGAATCCGGAAATACCGGGTCAAGGGGAGGAAAAGGTTCAGGCCGGGGCAGGCGTGTTTTATAACTATAAGCTGATAGGTCTTCTCAATACCAGGGAGACCCGGGGGGCCAACTGGCTGCGTGATAATATCAAGACAGGGGTGATCTCCTTTGCTCCGGAAGGGGAAAGGGAAAAAAATACCGTCCTGCAGATTGACAGGGTCAAGACAAAAATGAAACCCCTGCTCAAGGAGGAAGGGGGACAGGTGAAGTATACCATTGAGGTTACAGGGTCCCTGGTGGAATATGGGGGAAAAGCGGATATTACTAAAAAGGAAACGGTAAAGATGCTGGAAAAGGCCTGCAGTGAAGAAATAGAAAAAGAAATCCGGGAAATCTGGAAAAAGGCACAAAGGGAGTTGAAGACGGATATCTTTTTACTGGGGGACAAATTCGCTCATGCTTATCCCTTTTTATTAAAAACAGATCCCTCGGAATGGCAGGAATTCTTTATGGCTTTGGAACTGGAGCTGGAGGTCAAAACCAAGATTAACAGTGCCGGCGTGCGGGGGAAACCGGTATAGGAGGTGAGGGGGTTATCTTTTATGTGGTTTTAATTGTTTCAATCTTAATTATGGCTGTGGAACTGCCGCCCTTATGGAAACATAAGCAATGGCTGAATCTCATATTGGCCGGGGTGTTTATTTCAATGGGTTTTTTTCTCACTCTGCTTTTCCACTTAGGCATAGAACCCCCTTCTCAGGCGGCCATATTAAATACGGCGGTAGAAAGGCTTTTCCCCTTTATCCCGGCTTTTTTTGGATTCTGAGGAACTTTTGGCGTTTTTTTAACTGTTCCCTTTTCTTTTTGCCTGGTTTTAACCTGGACAGGAGGAGTAAAAAGGGTAAGAGGACAAAAACCTGGGGCAGGGTCAAAAGGGGCCATACAGAAGCTACCAGCGGTTCAACTTCTGTATGATCGGCATAAGCCCTTAGGCCCAGGGGAAAAAGGAAAAGGCTGAAGGGATAAACCAAACCCTTAATGTCTTTTAAATTAAATAAATAGGCTAACCCCCATAAGCTGGCCAGCATGCAGACGGCCAGTTTGATGAAAGTCGTAAAAAACCAGGCAAATACCAGGAGGATTTCAACTCTTTCCACGAATTCACCCAGGACGATGCTGCGGGCCACAAAGTAGACAGGAAAATTGAGCTGAGCGGCCTCATGGGCGCCGAAAATGCCGATGGCGTAGACAGGCCGTAAAATAAGAAAAAAACCGGATAAAGCCGTGCCGGACAGCAGTGCTGGGAGTATCTTTTTTGTGTCCTGCACCTGGGGAGCGAGAAAGGAAAGTAAAATCATTTCTCCATAGGGGAAGGCCGTAATAATGATCACTACTTTACTTATATTTACAAAGCCTGCGGCAAAAAAGGGCCGTAAGTAATTAAAATTCAACTGGGGGGCAGCGGCCAGGACCATAAAAGAAAAGGCTAAAACCACCAGGGGAGTAACCACGTGACAGCAGCGGGCCGCAACTTCCAGGCCTTTAGCCACCACAAACCCGGTAGCCAGGGACATGGTTAAGGCAAAAACCCATCGGGGTGTTTCGGGGATAATGACCGTACTAAAAAGAGACTCAATGTTGTTAAGCACAAAAGCACCTAACAGGATGGCGTAGAGAATAAAACCACTGAGAATTACCTTGCCTAACAGGGGACCTAAAAGGGCAGTAAGGATTTCCCCCAGGTTTTTACCCGGAAATTTACTAATCAGAAGATAAAGCATGAGGGAGATAATCATACCGAGACCTGTGGCAATGGTATTTCCCAGCCAGGCATCTCTTTCGCCGTAACGGATGGCAGGGGTTAAGATAATGGCAGTTCCCAGGTTAAAGCTTATGGTTAAACAAAATAACTGTAAGGAAGAGATGTGTTCCTTTTGCATAGTCCGGGGCA
>JAIHAN010000062.1 GCA_020054815.1 Peptococcaceae bacterium
ATTTAAAATTACCGTACCCCATATGATAACCCTATATTATCGTGGTCAGGACAGTTCCGGGAATTTTGCCATTACCCAGGGCAAGAGTCCCCAGCTGGATGTGCCGGATGATGTCAATGTCCGGGAACTGAGAGAAGCTGTGCTTAATCTCCCTATACTTCCCCCCCATCTGAAAAGCCAGCTGGCCGGAATTGACGATTGGCAGCACACTATGGTCATTCCCAATGTAGAGGGCTCTGCCCGGGAAGTACAGGTTAATGGCGCCCAAGGGGTCTTTGTGACCCACGGACCGGCTCCACAGGTAAAAGTAAAAGTTGAGGGAAATAAGGGAGAAGTACAGGTTAATGGCCATGAGGGTACAGTCATTGAAGAGAAAACGGTTTCTTACGGTTCTCTCATCTGGCAAAAAGATGGTATAGTCTATGCCATAAACGGTACGCTAGACCTGGCTACGGCCCTAAGAATTGCTGAGTCTTTGAGGTAATCACCATGGTTATTGAAACATTCAATCTAACCAAACAATACGCGGGACAAGGGGGCTGCCGTGATGTCACCATCACGGTAGCCCCTGGTCAGGTTTTTGGTTTTCTAGGCCCTAACGGGGCCGGGAAAAGTACCCTGGTGAAAACCTTGGTGGGCCTCTTACACCCTACTTCCGGAAAGGCCCTGGTTTTAGGAAAATCCCTTGGTTCCCGGGAAAGCCGCAGCAAGATAGGTTTTTTGCCGGAACAGTTTCGCTATCATGAGTGGTTAAGCGGCAGAGAGCTCCTGGCCTTTCATGGTCAGCTTTACCAGATGGAGCCCAAGGAAATTAGGCTGCGCATACCCGAGGTTCTGGAGGTAGTTGGACTGCGAGGTGCGGAGGATAAAAAAGTGGGCAGCTACAGCAAAGGGATGCAGCAGCGGATCGGTATAGCCTGCGCCCTGATGAATAAACCCAGGCTTATTTTTTTGGATGAGCCTACCTCGGCCCTGGACCCCTTAGGCCGCAGAGAAGTGCGGAAAATAATCCAAAACCTGAAAGAACAGGGTACTACCGTCTTTCTTAACAGTCATCTTCTCAGTGAGGTGGAGATGGTCTGTGACCATGTGGCTATCATTAATAAAGGGAAAATAGTGACCAGCGGTATGTTGAACGAACTCTTAGGCAAGAAGCTGCAGGTGAGATTGGAAGTGGCAGGTCTCACTCCCGCTCTCCTGGAGGAATTAAGTAAATTAGGGACGGTCAAAGAAAGACAGGAAAATATTCTTTGGATAGATGTAGACAGCAAAGAGAAGCTGCCGCTCTTAACCCGCAGGATTATAGAGGGCGGGGGACAGCTTTACGCCCTGCAAAGCCAGCAGCATTCCCTGGAAGACCTTTTTATTAAAATAGTGGAGGAGGAACGGTAATGTGGACGGTGGTTAAACTTACTTACCGGGAGATGTTTCACCGGCGGGTTTTTCTCGTGGCTGTTGTGCTTACGGCCCTGTTCCTTCTCCTTTATGGTACAGGTTTGTATTTTGCCAACAAACACCCTATGCGTGACCCCATGATTAGTAAAGTTGCGTTCAGCCAGATGTTGTCTATCGGCCTCTATCTCAGCAGTTTTATCATTGCTTTTTTAGCTGTTTTGGGTTCTGTAGGAACTATTGCCGGGGAAGTAGAGAGCGGTGTTATACAGACCATTCTCGTTAAACCCCTGGAGCGCTGGGAAATTGTGCTCGGTAAATATTTTGGCCTTGCTTTAATTATGCTCGTTTACTCAACTGTCTTCTTTTTTACCGTGTTAGGCCTGAATGTTCTTTTCGCTAAAGGGAGCCATACTCTCTACTGGTTGAGCGTAGGCAAAGCCTGGACTCTTTTTGTGACGCTGCCTCTCCTCGTTTTAAGTATTTCCCTATGGGGGTCCACTTTTTTGACCACTTTAAATAATGGTGTAATGGTGGTCATGTTATACAGTTTTGCCACCATCGGAGGGTTTATGGAACAGATTGGCAGTGTCGTCCGTAATGAGGGGCTGATCAACGTGGGGATTTTCTCAAGCCTCATCATGCCGGTGGATGCTATTTACCGTAAGATGGTGAATACCCTTCTGACCGGAGGCCCAGGTGATTTTAACCTGGCTATGCCCACTATGTTTACGGGTAAGGTGGAGCCCAGCGGCTGGATGTTAGTATATACTTATGTATTTATCCTATTTTTTATCTGGCGGGCTGTCCGGGTTTTTGCGCAAAGAGATATTTAAAATGTGTACGTTTGTGAGGAAAGTAGTTTATAATAAAGAATATAGAAAATACAGAGAGAATTGTTTATATGGGGGGTTAGCTATGGACTTTCCAGAGGGATTGGAAGCTGTCACGGGACGTGAAGCCCTGCGCCATTTTGCCCGTATTGCCCAGTATATCAATGATATTACGCTGGCTGATATCAGCTTTTCTGTCATTGAGGGTGATACTTACCTGGCTTATGTTCCGGGCAGAAATATCAATTTTGGACGGAAACCGGGTGACAAGCTGCAGCCGGGGACCGCAGGCTATCAGTGCATGATGGAAAAGAGGCGAGTCATTAAAGAATTTACCCGGGAGCAATCCGCTTACGGTGTACCTTACATAGCCAATGCTTTTCCCATTAAAGATGAAACGGGAAACGTGGTTGGCTGTATCGTCACGGCAGAGGATATTACGATGCAGGCCGTTGTACGGGAAACAGCCCAGCTGTTAAGTGCGGCTTCACAACAATTGGCAGGAGCTATCCAGACCATGAACGGGCAAATGGAAGAAATGGCGGCCTCGGGGGAAAACTTAACGTCCATTACGGGCCAGGCCGTAGACAAAGTAAGAGACACGGACAACGTGGTGGTCTTTATTCAGGAAGTAGCCAAGCAGACCAACCTGCTGGGTCTCAATGCAGCTATTGAGGCGGCCAGAGTAGGAGAAGCGGGAAGGGGTTTCGGGGTTGTAGCGGAAGAGGTGCGCAAACTGGCTGTTAATTCAGCCGAATCGGCTAAGCAAATTAAACAGGTTTTAAATCATGTACAGGATGCAATTCTGCAGATCAATACAAATACCATGATTTTAAAAGAAGCTATTGGCGAACAGGTCAGTACCATTGAGGAAATAGCCGCTTCCAGTGAGGAAATGTCAGCCATGGCTTATAAACTGGAAAAACTGGCCCAGGATTTACTTGATGTAAGTAAAAAATAAGGTATGTAAAAGAGGGCTTTCCTAAAGCCCTCTTTTTCTACCCACTGAAAAGTAATCATATTGACACTATAACATATATGGATAATAATATATATAATTTATACTGGCGTGGTGATATCATCGTGCACGATTACGCAAAATTCAGCGAGGAAGCGGAAATACTGAAAGCCCTGGGTCATCCTATCAGGCTGTGCATCGTCACGGGCTTACTGGGGAAGGAGTGTAATGTAACGACGATGCAGCAGTGCCTGAAGCTTCCCCAACCCATTATATCCCAGCACCTGGCTGTGCTTAAAAAGAAGGGGATTATTGAGGGAGGACGTAAGGGTACGGAAATTTCTTACAAGGTTGTAGATCAAAAGGCCAGGGCCGTAGCAGAATTATTATGGCGTTTAAAAGGGGAAGCATAGTTATTAATAGCTTGATGTAAAAAAGTGAGGAGTTCTAAAAAACTCCTCACTTTCGTCTTTTCTCTCCCTACGCTGTTGGGCAATCTTTTACTAACAACTACCAACAGTATTATTCCTGTAAAAGCCGTACCGATTCTTTTGCTGCCCAGCGCAACTTGTAGGTGATGAGGGCTACCTCAATGAGGGCATGGAGGTAATAGCTTCCTGAAGGGAAACGGTCATGCCAGCGGTTAAGAATGAGGTCCAGCTTGCTCCAAATCCTGGGTTCCTCCACGGGAGGAGTATTTTGCCCCTGCAGTTTTCTTATGAGCTCCTTGTTATAAAGGATATAGAGTTCCAGGACATGCCGCAGCAGTTCTAATATTTCCTGAAACTCAGGGCTGATGGGCAGATCGCCTGCTTCTTTGCGCCGTTCTTTTCTTTCCTGGGCCAAAAAGAGGATGTCGCGGGTCCTTTGCCAGAGCCCCTTGTTGTAGGCAATATATTCACTGTAAAATTTAGCTTCCTTTTCTTTAGCCGTGGAAGGATGATCTGCCTCCAGGCCTAAGTTGTTACGATAGAGATTATAGAGTTTTTGCGCATCGTTGAATAGAGCCTCAGTTTTAGCCTGGTGCTGCCCCCATTCTTCAGGCGTCAGGATGGTTAAATTAAGGTAGCCGTTAACCGCCTGGATAAAGGAATCACTGGTTTGCCGGTTAAGTTCCAGCAATTTTTGAATGAGGGATTCCCGGTAACGTGGGGGGGCGATGGTAGCATTGACAAACATGGCTACACCCAGGCCGATAAAAATAGCCAGGGAACGAATGAGGGCATGGTCCAGAAATTTTGCCGTAGGTGAACCCAGGATAAAGATAGCTGCTACCACACCTGTGGAGATTGCACTTCGCCATTTCAGACGATTACAAACCATGATGATAAGTATAGTAGCCACACCCATGCTAAAAGGGTTGGGGCCAATGAGAAGGCCCAAGAGAACAGCGATACCTATGGAGATGAAGTGGACAAAAACCTGTTCCCGGGCATTGAGAAGGCTCTGGCCTACGGAAGGCTGCAGGTTAACAACGGTAGCAGCACCGGCAAAGATGGCCGGTTGAATGTCCAGCATATTACAAATGAACATACTTAAAGCTACGGCAATTCCTGTTTTAAGAACTCTGGCTCCAATGATCATAGGGTCAACCTCTATTTACAGATTTCACTATTATCATAAATAATAATTGCTATATTGCAAAGCACATTGCGTAAAAGTTACGTTAATATTCGGGAGGTGATATACTAAACTTAAGGGATTACGTCCCCTAACACCCCGGTACAGGAAAGATATAACTTTCCTGTACAAGAACAAAAAATTGGAGGAATCATTTTGTCCGGTATCAGCCAGCAATTAAAGCAAAGTCTCGCCATGGAAGAAGAGGCTATTCGGCTGGGATGCAGCCGATCCGCACTATTATGGGCCCAGGACGTGATTTTCGACCCGCGTGTTGGCCTCAAGTGCTCACAAAATACCTGTACCCATTACGGCAAAAACTTCATGTGTCCGCCTTTTGTCCCAAACTACCGGGATTTTCGCGAAAGTGTTCAGCCTTATAGAATTGCCCTGCTTCTCCAGAAAGAAAGGGAATTGTCACCAGGATTATCACCAAAGGAGATAGATAGGGAATTTAAAGAAGTGTCTCTTTTTATTCATGAGGTGCTCTTAAAGTTAGAAAGGCAGGCTTTTAGCCAGGGTTTTCCTTTTACTCTGGGCTTAGGAAGCGGAAACTGCAAATTATGCCCTACCTGTGGGGCTAAACTGGGACAGGAGATGTGTCATAAACCGGGAGAAGCCAGGATGTCTATGGAGGCAGTGGGTATAGATGTAATCAGTACTGCCGGCAAGGTAAACTTCCCCGTACTTTTTAAAAACAACCTGGTAAGCGCTACCGGTATTTTATTTATTACATAAATGTTGTGATTTTTAAGCTGCAGCTAACTTTGGCTTAACATGGTAATTGTATGATATAGCTGAAGAATGGATTGACAGGAGGTGCCTGTTATGCAGTATCTCATGCGTGTAGTCGGTTCCGGTGATTGTGCCCTCTTTTATTATGTGAACAATAAAGTGAAATGCGGTATTTTAGATAAACTCATGCCCTTCATAACCAGCCTGGGCGGAGCCACTTTTACGGTATTAAGCTGCTTTATCCTGATGCTGTGGGGAGAAAATGAGTTAAAATTAGCGGCCAGCAGGGCATCTATCGCTTTGGCCACCAGTTTTAGTATCGGCTACTTCTTAAAGAAAATTTTTTCCCGCCCCCGGCCTTATCAGGTCCTGCCTGGTGCCCATACAGGGGCGAAAGTTTTTAAAGATTATGCCTTTCCTTCGGGCCACACCACAGCCGGCTTTTCTTTGGCAGTCAGCTATGCCCTGGTCTATCCTTCCTTAACTGTACCTCTGGTTCTCTCTGCAGTGCTGGTTGGTATATCCCGTATCTACTTAGGCCAGCACTATCCCACGGATGTCTTGGCGGGAGGCCTCCTGGGAACGCTTACAGCCGTCATTACCAATATTGTCTTATAATTAGAAATGTTGAATCGCTGCCGGATTGATACCGGCGGCGTTTTCTTTCCTGGCATATCCTGCTCCCTTTTGCCGTATCTATGAAGAGGGGGTGGGGGGTACATGGCAGAAAAGGTTCGGATTATCATCCTGATGATCTGTCTTTTGCTTTTGGATACAGGCGTTGTTCTAACCAGATGGGTTTTGTATGACGAAAGAGAGGAGTATGCTTCTTTTTTACGGGAATACGGGGAAGAAATAGAGTGGCTCCGGGTGGAGAATCAGAGGAATTTACCTCCGATATTCACTGCTCCTCAAGAGAAAAAATTGCGTAAGCTTAATGTCTCTGAAGTTCGACCCCAGGGTAAAGAGGCGCTAAAAAAGTTAAGCTGGTGGTACCGCGGCAATCTGGAACATGGACCCGTGTGGGTAGATAGAAGCCTCAAAGATCTTTTATCGGCTTATGGTGGTATTTACGAGGGAAATGTTCATGCCAAAAGTATTTATCTTACTTTCGATGAAGGGTATGAAAATGGCTTAACCGGCCAAATCCTCGATGTTTTACGAGAGAATCAGGTGAAGGCCGCCTTCTTTATCACAGGCCATTATTTGCTGAAAAATCCCGACCTGGTTAAGCGCATGGTCCGGGAGGGGCACATTGTAGGTAATCATACTGTCAATCATCCTGCCATGTGGTCATTAACTGAAAAAGACCTCTGCCGGGAGGTTGAAGAACTGGCCCGGGAATTTAAAAAACTTACGGGACAGGAAATGGCACCTTTTTTGCGTCCGCCCATGGGGGAGTTCAGTCCTACAAGTTTGTGGTTAACGGCTAAACTTGGCTATTATACGGTTTTCTGGTCTTTTGCTTATCATGATTGGGATGTGAAAGTGCAGCGCGGGCCAGATTATGCGTATCAGCAGGTAATGAAAAACTATCATCCCGGTGCAGTACTCCTTCTTCATGCCATATCCCGCGATAATGCGCTGGCCCTGGATAAAATTATCCGGGACTTAAGAAAAGAGGGTTATGAATTTCGGACATTATATGAGATAGTAGAAGCTGAATAACCCGCTAGCAAAATGAGGGTAGACATAGCCATAAGTGAACCAGTTTTGTTATACTACTGATGAGGAGGGATATCCGGCATGAATGATCTTGATTATATTAAGAAAGTACCTATTTTTGCGGAACTGTCCGAGGAAGAACTGGAAATGGTGGCTAAGCTGGTCAAGACGCGAAAATATAGAAAGAATATGTTTATCTTTACGGAGGGAGAACCCGGAGAAGCTGTATATTTCGTAAAAACCGGGAAAGTAAAGATCTCAAAAATGGTAGAGGACGGGCGGGAACATGTCCTCAATATCATGCAGGAAGGCGATATTTTTGGCGAAGTAGTGCTTTTTAACGGCGGGAATTATCCGGCTACTTCGGAAGTGATTGAGGATGCTGAGGTTGGCATTTTGCGCAACGAAGACTTGGAAAACCTGATGCGCCAGAATGTGGATATCGCCATTGATATGCTAAAAATTATGAGCCGCCGTCTAAAGAACGCTTCCAGCCAGATCCGGGATTTAGCCTTAAAGGATGCCCTCTCCCGTACGGCAGGACTTCTCCTTAAACTCAGTGAGGCTTTTGGTACGGAGACCGAGGAGGGTGTGGTGATTAATCTTAGCCTGAGCCGCCAGGAACTGGCCAACATGGTGGGGCTTACCCGTGAAACGGTAACCAGGGTTTTGAGTGATTTAAAAAGGACAAAGGTTATTGAGACGGATAAGAACCAGATTACCATTCTTAATAAACGAAAACTCATCTGCTGTATTTAAAAGAAGAGCCCCAGGGCTCTTTTTTCAGTTTAATGAGTGACCGGTGACCTGTGACCCGTATCGGTGACCAGTGACCTGTGACCAGTTAATAAACCGGACACCGGACACTGGACTCCGGTCACTGATTATATAGGCACTGGGCTCTGGTCACTAATGCCGGATGTGGGGAAGCGGGAAACGGGAGACGAGGCGCTTAAGTTTTTACCCAAGATTTGATTAAGTGCAAGTGGCTCTGGGGAATGGCAAGTCTTAGCAGCTTAATCCGGGGGTCAGGGGTTTCTAAATGGGTGGTTACATGATTCCAGGCTTTCTCCAGCTTCTCAATATCGGCGGGGACAAAGGAATGGGCTGATCCCGTCCTGATGGTTGTTAACGCGGGTTCAACAGCCAAGACCTGGAAGGCCGTCTTACCATGGTCCCAGTAGCGCCGGGTTAAAACGGGTACATAGGACACCTCTTTTAAATAAGGTTCATTTGTCATCCTGTCAATACCAAAGTGAATATTCAAGATGATACTGGACTGCCGTTCCAGTCCTGACTGGTCGGAGATAAAGTTACCTAATGAGTAGATTACAAATTTATTTTTCTCTTTTCCGTTTTCTTTTAAGCTAACAATCTCCATAGGCTGCAAGACATGAGGGTGGTGTCCCAGGATAATATCCGCCCCGGCCTCCAGGAACTGGTAGGCCAGGTTTTTCTGAATAGGGTCAGGCTGTTGTTGATATTCCTGGCCAAAGTGGAGGGAGAGAATAATGAGCTGTGCTCCCCGGGTTCGGGCCCTGGCTATATCTTTTTTTACTATATCTTCTTCCAGTATATTTACGGCATAAGGTTTATCTTTTGGGGGGGTGATGCCGTTAGTGCCGTAGGTGTAGGCGAGGATTGCTATTTTTACACCCTTTTTTTCTACGAATAAGATTGAATCCCGTTCTTCCTGACTCCGGGCGGTACCCGTGTGCAGCAATCCTGCCTGGTCCAGAAATTTTAGGGTACTGGCAAGTCCGGTAAAGTTTTTATCCAGGCAGTGGTTGTTGGCAGTCGTCAAAATCTGAAAACCGGCTTCTTTCAGATTAAGGGCCAGTTGCTCCGGAGCGTTAAAGCGGGGGTACCCGCTGTAAACCGCCTTTTTGCCGCTGAGGGTTGTTTCCAGGTTGCCTAAGACCAGGTCTGAGGCCAGGAGCAGGGGTTTAATTTCGTTAAAGAATTTACCGAAGTTATAAGTGCCTGTTTGCGGCTCATAACCGGACACAATCTGGGTATTGTGCATCATAATATCCCCTACGGCTGTGATTACCAGTGTGTCATCGGGAATAAAGGGTGGTGCTTCTTGCCCGGGTATTTGTGCATCGGCCGGGGAAACTGCGACACAGCCTGTTGACAACATGAGCGCCAGGAAGAGAAGGGCCAGGAGGGAGTTGCGCATAAAATTCACATCCTACAAAATAATACTATTATTATAACAATATTGTCCTTTGTTGTTTAGACGACATTGCGTCAAATATGGTCCCGGACCAAGTTTTGTCATAAATTGTAGCCAATTCCTTTTCTCCGGCATAAGGTACAACAGTAAGATATTTGTTTAACCGGAGAAAGGAGACATTAGTATGGTAACACGCAAAGATAATCCTGGCTATGTCAGGAAGATTATTACGGCGGCAAGTGAGAAAGATGCAGCTCAGTTAAGGCAGGCCCTGGCTATATCGGGAGGTAAAGTTGTAAAAGAACTTCCCCTGGTCCAAGGTTTTGTCTGTGAGTTCCCGGCCGAGAGTGAAGCGTTAATCGCTGTGCGTGATAATCCAGATAGTTTTACGGTAGAGGAGGACTTGAATTTTAAATTGTGCCTGTGGCCTGGGTTCTTTTTTTATCCCCCGGTTCCCCAACAACCACCAGATCAAAAGGAGCCTCTCCCACCCCAGGTTTTCCCCCGCCAATCCGTTGATTGGGGCATAAAAAGAATTGGTGCTCCCCAGGTCTGGAATAAATTAAGGGAAAGGAGGATAAAGGTAGGGATTATCGATACCGGCATAGATTATTTTCATCCCGATTTGAAAGAGAATATCCGGGATGGCATCAGTACACTGGATGGGTACCCCAGTTACCGGGATGATTACGGTCATGGTACCCATGTGGCCGGTACCATCGGGGCTTTAAACAATCCTTTCGGCATGGTCGGCATTAATCCCTACGTGGATTTCTATATTGTAAAAGCCTTTGACAAAAAGGGTAACGGCAAACTTTCCGATATTATCGAAGGTATGGACTGGTTAATGCGGAGACAGGTGAATGTCATCAACATGAGTTTCTCCACTTCCGAAACAAACCAGACCTTTGCCAGGGTAATGGATATGGCCCACAACCGGGGAATAGTCCTGGTAGCAGCCGCCGGGAATGACGGCGGTTCAGATTCCGTGAATTATCCGGCTCGTTTTCCTCAAGTGATTGCTGTTTCCGCCACAGACCGTCAAGATAATATTGCCGGCTTTTCCAGCACCGGTCCGGAGATAGATTTCTGTGCACCTGGTGTAGATATCCGTTCCACCTGGATAAACGGCGGATATAAGGTGAGCAGTGGAACCTCTTTTGCCGCACCGCATATTACGGGTGTCGTAACAGACCTGTTAAATTATTATGGGCCTATGCCACCCGCACAAGTAAAAGAAATGATGGCCCGGGGAACTGTGATACTTGAGAAATTAAACCGGGAACAGCAGGGTCATGGTATGATCGAACTCCCCCGCATCATTAAATAATTTTGGAGTTAACAAGTATACATTATTTTCAGTCAGAATAAGTTGTGTGTTAAGGTTACCGCATGTTATACTGAAGACAATTTAAGACATGATTCGAGAGCAAAGGCGTTCTCCTAAAGATAAGTTATCTTTTGAGAACGCCTTTTTTCTACTCTACCCTTATTAATCCAGCAGCCGGTCTACCACAACGCGTTTGTCATAACCGCAGCGAGGACAGCTTAGGAGGTGAACGCATTCCCCCGGCCCCACCCCGTCTACCCGATCAAGGATTTCTTCGTCCAGATAAGGGCTGTAAGGACCCAAGAAATTTTCCAGCATGCCCGTATCCTCTAAAAGCGTCCCGCACTCAGGGCATGGTTCAACTATCACTTTAAGGCCATTGCAAAGGGGACAAACATTCATGAGTTTTCCCTCCCAAATGTATAACAAAAAAACAGGTTTTTTGAGAAAAAAATTTACTTTTAATTTATGTCATTATATCCATTTGTTTGAAGGAGTATGCGTCCACTTGTCGAATAATTTCGACATAATGCGGTCGATGTATTGCCTGTCGCCGCTACTCAATGATGAGGAGGTGTGCAATTTTTAGGACACTTGTGCTTTTTGGTGCTTTCCTAGCCCTAATTAATATTTGAGGAGGTATATGATGGTTACTTTAAATGCCCTGCACTACATTTATATTCTCATGGTCTTAATCGTTATGGGAACGATGATTGCCCGCAGAGACACTGTTTTACCCTGTATTGCCGGACTTTTTGTCATTGGTTTTGCTTATAGCGGGAAATTTGTTACAACCATTCAGATTATGTTTAATGCCCTTGTGGCTGCAGGTACCGAATTTCTTGGAATTATAACTGTTATCGCCTTAGTTGTGGCCATGTCGAAAGCGATGTCGGCCACGGGTATTGATGCCCTGATTGCCAGGCCTGCCCAGAAATTAATGGTAACTCCCGAGATTACTTTCTTTGTTGTGGGCTTTGGTATGATGGTTGTGGCCTGGTTTGTCTGGCCTTCTCCCGCCGTGGCGCTCATTGGTGCCCTGGTGGTACCGGTAGCCGTAAGAGCCGGCCTTCCTGTTATCGGGGCTGCTATTGCCATGAACCTCTTTGGTCACGGTATTGCCTTGTCCAGTGACTGGATTATCCAGGGTGCGCCTGGTATTACGGCTAAAGCAGCCGGCCTAAAGGATCCCACCATCATCACTTCTCACGGTGCACCGCTCTTTATTACCATGGCTGTGGTTACAGTCGGTGTGGCCTTCTATATGCTGAAGAAAGATATGAAGGCTAATAAGGGAAAATATGCTAATGAAGCTTTAGCTTACGCTGAGACTGCCGCAGCCGCTGAACCCTCCGGTGCTGCTAAGTTATTTGCTGTCATTATTCCTCTGGTCTTTATCGCTGACGTAGTGGCTATGCTTACGCTGGATCTCAAAGGCGGCGACGCTACTGCCCTCATTGGTGGTACTGCTCTCGTTCTGATGAGTTTAATTGCTGCCATCGAGTTCAAAGGCGAGGCTCTGGAAAAAGTTACAGACTTTGTCCGTGACGGTTTTATGTTCGGTATTAAGGTATTTGCTCCCGTTATCGTAATCGGTGCCTTCTTCTTCCTGGGTTCAGAAGGAACGGCCAAAGCTATCCTCGGCAAAGAGGCCACCGGTCTTTTGACTGATATTGGTCTATTCCTCTCCCAGAATACACCCCTTTCCGCTGCCCCTGTAGCTTTTATCCAGCTCTTAATCGGCGGTATTACGGGTTTGGACGGTTCCGGCTTCTCCGGGCTTCCTCTGGTGGGTGGCTTAGCGCAAACTTTCAGTACAGCTATTAATGGAGATATTGGTGTACTGGGAGCTTTGGGACAGCTCTCTGCCGTTTGGGTTGGTGGCGGAACTATTATTCCCTGGGGTCTCATTCCCGTTGCGGCCATCTGTGGTGTAGAGCCTATGGAATTGGCCCGCCGTAACTTTATCCCTGTTATGCTCGGTTTCTTAGCTACCATGATCGTAGCCATCTTCCTGATTTAATACAATTTTAATATGGACAAGATGTAGCAAAGGTCCGGTTAAAACCGGGCCTTTTCCTTTTTAATAAATCTTCCGGACTTTTAAAAATGGCTAACGTTGTTGATTACAGGAATTTCTTTTTCTATAGAGAATAATAAAGTAGATAAAAGGGGGGTAAAGATGACATACAGGCGCCGCTTAAAGTTTTATTTGCTTAAACTCTTTCGTTTGCACGATTCCCCTAAGGCTATCGCGGGGGGGATTGCCTGGGGTGCTTTTGTGCATTTTTATCCTACCTTTGGTTTCGGTCCTTTGATTGCCGTAGGGATGGCCAGGTTATTCCGGGCAAATATGGCGGCGGCTACGGTGGGTTGGGCTGTCTTTATGCCTTTGTTTCCTTTCTTCTTTTATTTGAATTTCCTGGTGGGGGACCTGATCACTGGAGTACCCACGGAAAATATATGGCAGGCCATCCAGGGGATTTCTCACATCTGTTTAAAGGATATTCTTCTTTTGGGGAAGGCCTTTACCCTAGGCTTTTTCGTGAACAGCACACTGGAGGTAATCTTGTTTTGGTGGGGTGGCTATATACTTTTTAAACGTTATCGCAAAGAGGCTTTGTTATTAATTCGCCGTATATTGTAGGGGGTGGCGGGTTGAGCCATCAGGAAAAAAAGCTTTTGGAAACTATTCTAGAAAGTGCTTATGAAAGGATTGTCGTGGTTGATGCCCAGGGGTATATTACCATGATTAATCAGACCTATGCCGATTTCCTCGGTATCAAACGTGAAGAGGCCATTGGCCGGCATGTGACGGAAGTAATTGAAAATACCAGGATGCACATTGTGGCCCAAACAGGAGTACCGGAGCTGGGACAAATCCAGTATATCAAAGGAACGGCCATGGTCTGTACCAGGCTCCCCATAGAAATAGACGGTAAAATTGTAGGGGCTGTAGGCAAAGCCATTTTTAACGATTTAGGTGAATTGAACCAGCTGGTGGAGAAGGTTAATTCTTTACAAAAGGAATTGGAGTATTACAAAGATACCCTGAAGATAGTCCATGGTTCCCATTACACCATGAAAGACATTATAGGATTAAGCAAAGAAATGCAGGAGTTAAAACTTGTAGCCTACCGTGTGGCCCAGACAGGTTCGACTGTTTTAATACGGGGCGAGAGCGGCACTGGGAAGGAACTATTTGCCCAGGCCATTCACGAAGCCAGCCCCAGGCGCAGCGGTCCCTTTCTCAAAGTCAACTGTGCGGCCATTCCGGAAAACCTTTTAGAATCTGAGCTTTTTGGCTACGAGGAAGGTGCTTTCACCGGGGCCAAAAGAGGTGGACGTATCGGTAAATTTGAACTGGCCCAGGCCGGTACTATATTTTTGGATGAAATTGGTGATATGCCCTCTAATATGCAGGCTAAACTTTTAAGGGTACTCCAGGAAAAAGAAATCGAACGGGTTGGCGGCAATAAGTCTATTCCTATCAATGTACGGGTAATTGCTGCTACCAACCGCAATTTGGAGGACCTCTTAAAGAGAAAGGTCTTCAGAGAAGATCTTTATTATCGTCTCAATGTGGTGGAACTGAAGATACCTGCTTTGCGGGACCGGCGAGATGACATTCCCTATTTAGTGGAATATCTTTTGGAAAAACTGGCGCGCAAAATGGGCATATCCTTACCAAAGATAGACAAAGAAGCCCTGGAGATCCTCAGTGATTACCATTATCCGGGGAATATTCGGGAACTGGAGAACATCCTGGAAAGGACACTGAACTTTATTGATGGCGACACGATTACTGCTGCCAGTTTACCGGTTTACTTGAAAAATTCCCTGGGCGACAGCAGGGTTTTTCCGGCAACGGTCTCCCTTAAGGATTACCTGGAAGAGGCGGAAAAGATTGCGATTCGTAGAGCTTTGGAGATAAGCAAGGGCAATAAAAATAAGGCAGCCCAGCTCTTACAGATGAGCCGCTCTAATTTTTACCTGAAACTTGAAAAATACAAGATCAAATAAATGACAACTGTCTATTAATTTAGAAAATGTCTAATAATCTGGACATTTCTCTTTTGGTCAATTTCGGAATACCCTGTGCTGTAGGCGATAACAACAAATTAAAAGGATGGCACGAATCTTGCAACATATTAATACATGATTAATACATGCGTTATTTGAAGAGGGGTGGTTTTTTGCGCGAAGTAGTAATTGTGAGTGGCGCTCGAACAGCCATTGGTGACTACCTGGGAACATTAAAAGATGTATCGGCTGTGGATCTTGGCGTAATTGCCGTACAGGGGGCTTTAGCCAAAGCAGGCATTGAAGCTAAGGATGTAGAAGATGTCGTAGGAGGGATGATCTACAAAGCGGGGGCGAAAGGCAACCCGGCCCGTCAGGTGCAGTTGAAAGCCGGTATTCCCGAAGTAGCTGCGGCGGTAACGGTGGACCAGCAGTGCGGTTCTGCCATGCGTGCCCTGGAAATTGCTTCCCAGCAGATCATGTTGGGAAAATCCGACGTTAGTGTGGCCTTCGGTACGGAAAGTATGTCCCAGGCTCCTTACCTTTTGCTCAAAGCCCGGGAAGGCTACCGTATGGGTCATGGCACCATTGAAGATTCCATGCTT
>JAIHAN010000063.1 GCA_020054815.1 Peptococcaceae bacterium
CTGTTATGAAAGGAGGTGATATTATTATGGGTCGCAAGCGATTTATTATCGAAATGGGGAGTGGTGCTGATCTCCATGGAGAAGATGTCACTAAGGCGGCGCAGAGAGCTGTAAAAGATGCTATATCCCGGAGCTGCCTGTGTGGCCTCTCAGATATTTTTGGCATCAATAATCCTAACGAGATGTATATTGAGGCAAGAATCGGCTGTCCATATCCCGAAAGACTGGACAAAGCAGAAGTAATTAAAATGATCCCTTTTGGCTCTGTTAACTTGGAAGTGGTGCCCGGGGGCTTAACCGTACCCGGATTAAAACTCCCCATGCTGGGGGAGGGTGAGCAAATTGTGATAGTGGTAGCGGCCCTTACTGTGTTTATCGATATTTAGCAGTTTTAAGCAGCTAAGACCTATAATACATTCCGCTATAATAGAATGACTTACTCAGAAAAAGGAAAAGGGGGAGACATGGATGGAGATTACAAAAGCTGAATTGCTAAGTTTTTATGAAACTATGGTAACGATTAGAACTTTTGAAGAAAAGGCAGCTGAACTTTTTGCAGCTGGTAAACTTCCGGGTTTTGTCCATCTCTATATCGGAGAAGAGGCAGTTGCTACAGGTGTGTGTGCAAATTTGACCGACAAGGATTATATAACCAGTACTCACCGTGGTCATGGTCACCTGATTGCCAAAGGCGGCAGGATCGACTTAATGATGGCAGAACTCTTTGGTAAGGCTACCGGCTATTGTAAAGGGAAAGGCGGCTCTATGCATATAGCTGACGTAAACCTGGGTATCCTGGGTGCTAACGGTATTGTGGGAGCAGGGCAACCGATTGCTGCCGGCGCCGCTTTCGCCTGCAAATACAAAAAAACAGATGCTGTAGCCGTATGCTTCTTTGGTGATGGTGCTTCAAACCGCGGTACGTTCCATGAATCGTTAAATATGGCCTCCATTTTTAAATTGCCCGTAATTTTCGTTTGTGAGAACAATATGTACGGCATCTCTAATTATCAGAAGAATCATATGAATGTAAGCGATATCTCTGATCGCGCTGCGGCATACGGAATTCCCGGTGTCACAGTGGACGGCAATGATGTTGTGGCAGTTTATGAAGCCGCCGCAGAAGCTGTTGACCGTGCGAGAAAAGGTGATGGACCTAGTTTAATTGAGTGCAAAACGTGGCGACACCGGGGACATTTTGAAGGAGATCCATGCATTTATAAAGACCCGAAAGAGCAGGAAGCTTGGCTGAAAAAGGATCCAGTCTTAAGCTTGGAAAAGAAATTGACAGAACTGAAATTTGCTACTGTTGTGGAGTTAGAAGAAATTAAAGCTGCTGTTAAAGAAAAAATAGATTCTGCAGTTTTATTTGCGCAAAATAGTCCTGATCCCGATCCTGATGATGTTCTGACTGATGTTTATGCAAGTTAATTTACTATGGAAAGGGTGAGAAATGATGAAACAAATGACATATGCTGAGGCTTTAAGAGATGGTATCCGTCTGGAAATGCAAAGGGATCCCCATGTATATTTGGCAGGGGAGGATGTGGGCATCTTTGGAGGCTGTTTTGGCCAAACTGCCGGTTTATATCAGGAATTTGGGCCTGAACGCATTGTTGATACACCCATAAGTGAAACGGCTATTGTGGGGCATGCTGTGGGAGCCGCGGCTGCAGGCTTGCGTCCTATAGTAGAGATCATGTTTATTGATTTTATGGGTGTTTGTATGGATGAAATTTTAAACCAGGCTGCCAAAATGCGTTATATGTTTGGCGGCAAAGCTAAAGTCCCTATGGTAATTCGGACACCGTGCGGTGCGGGGGTAAGTGCAGCCGCCCAGCATTCCCAGAGTCTGGAAGCCTTTTTTACCCATATTCCGGGTATCAAGACGGTAATGCCCTCAACACCTGCTGATGCAAAAGGTTTAATGTGTGCCGCTATCCGTGACGATAACCCAGTTATCTATATCGAACATAAAATGCTGTTGGGATTACAGGGGGATGTGCCGGAAGGAGAGTATGTGATTCCTTTAGGGAAAGCAGATATTAAGCGAAAGGGTTCAGATGTGACAATTGTGGCCTGGTCCGCCATGGTTCATAAGGCTTTGGCTGCTGCGGAGGCCCTGGCTAAAGAGGGAATTAGTGCTGAAGTACTGGACCCGCGAACCTTAAATCCTTTAGATAAAGACAGCATTTTAAACTCCGTAGGTAAAACCGAAAGACTGGTGATTGTTCACGAGGCCACCAGGACAGGGGGATTTGGCGGCGAAATCGCCGCTATAGTGGCGGACGAGGGATTTGATCTTCTGAATGCTCCTATTAAACGCGTAACGGCTCCAGATGCTCCCGTGCCTTTCAGCCCTGTGCTGGAGAGAAATTATTTACCCAGTGAAGAAAAAATTATCAAAGCTGTTAAGGAATTGTTCTAGTAATTCAGCCGGTGAGCAGGAGTCTGTCCTGCTCACTACTATATTGCAGTACAGGAAAGGCTGGGACGTAGTCCTCCAAGTTAGATTAAGGAGGTGAAGGATGGCTACGGTGGGGATTATCGCTAATCCTGCCTCTGGTAAGGATATTAGACGCCTGGTGTCATATGGCACAGTATTCGATAATCAGGAAAAAGTGAACATAGTGCGTCGTATCTTACTGGGATTAGCTGCAGTTAAGGTAAAGAGGATAGTGTATATGCCCGATTATTACGGAATTGTACCTAAGGCTGTTGATGGACTGAAAAGCCATGACAGGCTGTCCATGGAAATCATTAGTGCAGATATAAATCTTACGGGGACCCAGTTGGATTCGTACAGGGCAGCTCAGGTGATGGAAAGCTGCAAGGTTGATTGTATTATTACTCTGGGGGGAGATGGTACAAACCGTATGGTAGCCAAGGGATGTGGCAGCATTCCCCTTCTGCCCGTTTCCACGGGAACAAACAATGTATTTCCCAGTATGGTGGAAGGGACGGTTGCGGGCATGGCGGCAGGCGTAGTGGCCAGAGGAATAGTAAACCATTTCCCCGTTGTACAACCAACAAAAAAGTTAATTGTTTATAAAAATGGGTTGCCTATTGATATAGCACTGGTCGATGCAGTAGTATTGCGTGACAAATTCATTGGCTCACGGGCCATATGGGAAGTAAATCATTTAGTGCAGGCGGTAGTCAGCAGAGGCGAACCTCATAATATAGGAATTGCCTCTGTAGCAGGTTACCTCAAGCCCATCGGAGTTACAGATAAAGAGGGTTTATCCATAGAGTTCGGGAGAGCCAATTATAAAGTTCTTGCGCCTATCGCGCCGGGGTTAATCGTTCCCGTAGAAATTGAGACATTTCAAAAAATACGGGTGAATGAAAAAGTAAAAGTTAAAAGTACCCCATGTATTATAGCCCTGGACGGGGAAAGAGAAGTAGAGGTAAATGAAAAGGATGAGGCATATATAGAGCTTACCTTTGACGGGCCCAAAGTAGTAGATGTAAAAGCGGCGTTGCGTGCAGCAGTAGACGGAAGTCATGGCTCTGGGATGGAAGAACTGCATAAAGAGTTTGTGTTACAGGAGTGAGAAATGTATGGCTTTTGAAATTTTTATGCCTAAAATGGGGTTGACCATGTCCAAAGGAACTGTGGCCAAGTGGTTGAAAAAAGAGGGTGATGCAGTTAAAAAAGGCGAAGAAATTTTAGAGGTTATGACTGAAAAGATTACTAATACCATTGAAGCCCCTGCCGATGGTATCTTGCTGAAAATAGTAGTACCCGAAGGCGAGGAAGTATACATTGGCTCTTTGTTAGGCATCATCGGTGCGGCTGGAGAAACTCTTGATGAAATCGAGAATAAGCCATCAATTTCACCTGCCATTGCAAGCAGAGGAGAGAATGGGGAGAAAACAAAAATAACACCTGCTGCCCGTAAGCTTGCCCAGGAAAATGGCATTGATTACACAAACCTTAGCGGGACCGGTCCGGGAGGGCGTATTACCAGAGAAGATATAGAAAAGGCCATCGCTGGTTTAGCTCCTGAGCCTGCTAAAAGGGAAACAAATGTCTATGAAGAAAAGGCGGAATCAGATAGAAAGAACATTGCTGAGGTTATCCCCTATACAGGCATGAGAAAGGCTATCGGGGATAACATGGCCCACAGTTGGGCAGTTGCCCCCAAGGTGACCCATCACGTCAGTGTTGATGTTACCAATCTTTTAACCTTACGTAAGACATTGAATGAAGACCGGAAGGAAAAAGAAAAAATATCAATTTCAGACCTGTTGGTGAAAATTGTGGCCAAAGCCCTGGAAATGAAGCCCCATATCAACGTTACCCTCGATAAAAGTGAGATCAAGGTTTTAAATGACATAAACATCGGTTTGGCAGTCGCTTTGGAAAAAGGATTGGTCGTACCGGTTATCAGAAATGCAAATAAGAAAAGCTTATCGCAAATCAGCAGGGAAGTAAAAGAACTGGCCCAGAAGGCCCGTGAAAATAGAATAAGCCCTGAGGAAATGAGGGAAGGCACCTTTACCATCACTAATTTGGGAGCGTATGGTTCCGTAGACTGGTTTACACCAATTATCAACCAGCCGGAGTCGGCGATTTTAGGAATAGGCAGAATAGTGGAACAACCCGTTGTTTATCAAGGCCGGATTACAATACGTCCCATGATAGGATTATCCCTTGCTTTTGACCATAGAGTGATTGATGGGGCGCCAGCGGCTGAATTTTTAGCCGTTGTTCTTAAACTTATTGAATCGCCCATGAAAGTACTGATTTAAGAAAGTTAAAAGAATCACCTTAAGTAATAATTTGCCAATCTTTAAATGGAGTTGTGAAACTTATGAGAAAACGTATCGTTATAATAGGAGGAGGACCCGGTGGTTATGTGGCTGCCATTCGTGGGGCCCAACTGGGGGCGGAGGTCCATCTTGTAGAATCTAACAGTTTGGGTGGTACATGTTTAAACGTTGGGTGTATACCTACAAAGACGCTTCTGCATACGGCCGAACTGTACCGGGCAGTAAAGAACGGGGCAAAAATGGGCCTTGCAGCTGACGGGTTAAGGGTAGACTGGCCAGTGCTGATGAAACGCAAGGAATCCGTAGTCAATCGCCTTGTTCAGGGAGTGGCGGCCCTCTTAAAAGCCAACAAAGTGGTGGTTTACAAGGGACACGCTGTATTGCAGGATGAGCGTACAGTAAAAATTGACGCTCCTACCCCCCAGACCCTTTCGGCAGACGCTATTATCTTGGGAGTTGGTTCCGCTCCGGTGAAGCCCCCCTTTCCCGGTGCAGACCTGCCCAATGTGCTTGACAGTACGGCTGCATTGAGTTTGCCTGAAATACCGTCATCGCTGGTCATTATCGGTGGCGGGGTTATTGGGACTGAGTTTGCCGCACTCTACAATTCCCTAGGTACTAAGGTAACAGTTGTGGAAATGCTGCCTGAGATACTGCCGGCCGTTGATGGCCAAATTGTATCGGTAATTAAAAAAGATTTAAGCAGCAGGGGTGTGGATTTTCTCACTGAGGCACGTTTATCAGAAGTACGGGACGCTAAAAAGGGCTTAACAGCAAAAGTTCTGACCGGGCAAAATCAGCTTGAGATAAACGGTGAATATGTGCTGGTAGCGGTAGGGCGCAGGCCAAATACTGAAAATCTGGGTCTTGAGTCAGTAGGGGTCAAGACGGAAAAGGGAGCAATCCTTGTAAATGAGCATTTTGAGACCAATGTACCGGGTATTTATGCTATAGGTGACTGCAATGCCCAGACAATGCTTGCCCATGTAGCCTCGGCTCAAGGAATTAGAGCGGTGGAACATGCCCTGGGATATCGCTCCTTTTATAACAGGAAAGTCCTACCATACTGCATATACACAAGTCCCGAAGTTGCCGGTGTAGGACTTACGGAAGAACAGGCCCGAAACCAGGGATTGTCGTACCGGACTGGTATCTTTCCCTTAGCCGGAAATGGCAAATCAATCATAGAACATTGTGAGAATGGTTTAGTTAAGATAATTGCCGATACAAAGTACAAAGAAATACTCGGAGTCCATATTGTTGGGCCGCATGCAACGGATTTGATTGCTGAAGGGGCTTTGGCTATCAGTCTGGAAGCAACTGTTGAGGAATTAATTGCCCTAATCCATGCCCATCCTACCATTAGTGAGGCTGTAGCAGAGGCGGCTCATGCTGTTATAGGAAACCCCATTCACTGGCCGCCAGGAGTAAAAAAAGACATAATGTAGATTCCGGTAGCCATTGCTGCCAAATAAGAAAAAATTACAAGGGACGGCTCTTCATTCGGGAGACCGTCCCCCAGTTTATACAGGAGTGACAGTTTCCGATACCGGCCTAAACATGGAGCCGTCCCAGGCCGGGGTTGTTTCAATATAGCCTAAAGTATCGGCACCAAAGAGGCCAATTACCCTTTGCAAGGCAAGAAGGCTATAACGCCCTTTTATGTTGCTTTCCAAAGGATAGTTGAAAACTGGTTGTAGTACCAAAAGTGGTTTTGTGAAATCCTGTAGCCCCTGCTACACCTACAACTGGAAATTAATGTCGCCAAACTTGGGATTTAATATACTTTTATATTATAAGGGATTAAAATAAGATTAGTATAAGCGTTTAATAAATTAAGAATAGGGAGTTGACTCAAGACAGCATGGGAAAAGTAATTTTATACAAATTACACAGGGATGACACCTATTTGTATAATATGTTTGGCGACTACACTTATCTGACCGGAGGTTATTATAAGTCATTGGATTGTGAACTATCCCAGATAAGAATTATGCCTACGACGGAAGAAGCCCTTGATGCTTATGTTGTTCCTTTGGCCATGAAGAAAGCACAGTTATCCAATCTCAAAACACCTGAATATGAAATTGTTACTGAGAAAATGATACCGCCGGTTCTGGCTTATCCAATCAATCCATTTACTTCGAAATGTGAGGTAATTATTGAAAAGGAAGATGTGGAGAAAAAATTGAAAAAGCTTACAATGAACGGTAAATATGCTGTCATCTGCCAGAAATTGCCCTCCGATTACAGGATTGACGTGGTCCGCTGCATTTTAGGGCTAACTCTGGAACAGGAATATAAAGAGTTTGCCATGTCTATTTTTGAGACCTTTCATCTGCCGCTCATGAAAATTAGGATAATTGTTACGGTCGATGAGTATTTGTTTTCCGCTATTGAACCGCTGCCTTATGATGAATTGACTTTGAAAGAAAAGAAGATTATTGAGGAGATGGGGACATGGCAAAGATAGCAATTTTTACGGAACGTTATACCATCAGAAGCTCGGTGGAACTAGCGGCACTCACAAATTACAGGATGGCTGCCTTTGAGCTGGGACATCAGCTTGATTTCCTGTTTCGTAATGAATTAAAGTACTTGAGCAATTATGATGCTGTTTTTATCAGGGCTCTGACCGACCCTCTCAATACTAGCTATGTTGTGGCCCGGCTGGCTCAGATGCAGGGCCAGCGTGTAATTGACGACCCTGAAAGCATACGAATCTGCTGTGACAAAGTAAATATGTACAAACGCCTGCTGCAGCATCAAATACCGATGCCCGAGACAATATTTTTAGATAACAAAGAGGTTAGCAAGGAAAACGCCTGCGAATTGTTTGAAACCTTGGGAATCCCCCTGGTTTTGAAGGCTCCAAATAGCAGTTTTTCTCATTATGTGGAAAAGGTTAATTCTCCTGATGAATTCGTCAAGTTCGGAAAGAAATTTTTGCGGAGAGCGGATCGGATTATTGTCCAGCAGTATATTCCCAGTGATTATGACTGGCGTGTTATCATCCTGGACGGTAAAGTATTGGCCGTGGCTAAATACATATTTGCCCAGAATACATGGCGGACCATGGACCGGGCGGAAGACGGACAGTTGGCTAAGGTAGTCGGTGTGGACGCAAGCAAAGCCGATCCAGCCCTGTTGCAGGTTGCTGTTAATGCGACCAGGACAATAGGCCGGAGTTTATATGGCGTCGATGTTAAAGAGGTTGACGGCGAATATTACGTCATCGAAGTAAATGATAATCCTAATATCGACGCTGGAAATGAAGACCAGGCCAGCCCGGAAATTTATAAAAATATTGTACGGTATCTAGCGGGTGAAGAATTTGAATAAGCTTTCATCACGGAAAGCCGTGGCGGCAGATTTAAGGCAATTGATGGAAATAGAAAAAAAGTGTTTTCCGGAATGTGATGTTTTTTCGCGGCGTAATATGCGACGGATGGTAAATAATCCAAAATGTTCAATCTTACTTGATGTTTTAGAATATGAGCAAGAGGTTGTTGGTTATGCTGTTTACCTGACGAGACGCAACAGCCAGACGATAAGGCTATATTCCCTGTGTCTTCTACCATGCTACACCGGGCAGGGCTTAACCAGAAAATATTTGGAGGAACGGTTAAAAGATTTTGCCTTAAGATTTTCGAAGGTAATCTTAGAAGTACGCCAGTCCAATAAGGCGGCAATCAGGCTTTACCACGGGTTGGGTTTTGAGCTTGGACAGATTCTTGAAGGATATTATGCTGACGGGGAAAGGGGTTATCGCATGGTTAAGAATCTGAAGCCGAAATTACCATGAAATGGGCATAAGCAACACCATTCCCGGAATTTTACAAGTGGTGAGAATTTAAAGGCCTGATTATGATTAAATCTACAGCTAATGAAGGAGGAGGTAACCCCCCCATTAATTTTTTAGAAAAATGTGCTCTGTTGGGAGCCTTAACCACTATACCATATTGTCAAGAAATTGTGGGAAGAGGTTGGTAGAGAAGTACCAGTTGTCGTTCTGAAATGGTAAGTAAAATTATGGAATGGCTTAAAGTAGAACCTAACTGGCGCTTGGGTATTCAACTGCACAGATTGCTTGGAGTACAATGATAAAGTATATAAGTTCCGATCTAAACAAAACACACTACCTAATAATTTAGGTAGTGTGTTTTGCTACTTATAAACCTTATTTAAAAGGGTCGGCTTACGTAAATCCTGACATTCACAGCCACATTCCCCAAAGGTCAGTTCCTTCATGACCTGGCCCAGGATTTTCCCAATTCTGGGGGCATCCTGGTGAAAAATCTCTGCCAGTTCCCGGTGCTCCCAGGCTTTGACAATACCTTCTCCATAATTCACTACGGTATAAAGTCCAGCAAAACAAGCCCCAATTTCTCTCGCCAGATATACCTCAGGACAGAGGCTCTGCCCCACGATATCGCCACCCCACTGTTTAAGCATCTGACATTCGCTGGGGCTCTCAAAATGCCGTCCATCGGTAACTACATAGACCCCGCGAGAAAAGACTCGTTTCAAGGGATAGGCTTCCGCTGTCCGGTATAAGAGGTCACGGAGTTGGGGACACAGGGGTTGACGCATAATCAAAAGCTGGTTAGTTCCCAGATCCACATCCTTACGTAAAGAAAAATCAATATAATCATGGGGGATAACAATGTCTCGAGGGTCTAAGAGGTGGTTGAGACTCCCCACGCCCCCTTCACTGATGACCTTCTTCACACCGGCCTCCCGCAAGACCCAGAAGACCTGACGTGAGGCTTGGGCCCGGGTAACACCTGAACGCCAGCCGTGCATATGACAGCTTAATACCTGATAATCTTCCTTCCCTCTCACCTGAAAGAGGGTGAAGGGCGGGCTTTCTCCATAGGGTGTTTTATAAACTAGTCCTTCCTCTAAAAACTCTAGGGATTCGTCTTGGAGGTCCTGGGGAAAATTCATGCCCAGGGTTCCCGATCCCCCGATGAATCCTAATAACGCCGGTGGTACACTTACCATACATCTCACCTACTAATAGACTTTTAGAATGTTATAGAGGGTATCCCTTAAAGCGGGCCTTTTGCCCGTATCTTTAATGAGTTGAATCATGCTTTCTTTCTCCATGGTATAGGCCGTACCAGCGGCTTTTACCACGTTTTCCTCCAGCATAATGCTCCCTAAGTCGTTAGCACCAAAATAAATAGCCATTTGTCCCATCTGGGGTCCTTGCGTAACCCAGGAACCCTGGATGGTTTTAAAGTTATCCAAAAAGAGTCTGCTCACAGCCAGGAAACGCAAATAGCGGATGGAAGAAATCTTTTTGCCCCCTAAGGCCGTATGAGCCGGTTGAAAAGTCCAGGGAATAAATGCCCTGAACCCTCCCGTTTTATCCTGTAAATCACGAATTTTCTCCAAATGTTCTAAGAGTTCTTCTTCCGTCTCTATACTACCCATCATCATGGTAGCCGTAGATTCCAAGCCTATTTTATGGGCTTCTTCCATAATTTCCAGCCAGCGATTACTGGATATTTTCCTGGGACTGACGGTTTGTCTGACTCTATCCACCAGAACCTCAGCCCCGCCGCCTGGTACAGAATCCAGTCCCAGCTCTTTTAGTCTAAGAAGAGTTTCTTTGATGCTGAGGCCTTCCAGTTTGGCGATATGATCTATCTCCGGGGGAGACAGGGAGTGGATGGTCACAGAAAAACGTTCCTTGATTTTGGAAAAAACCTGAGCAAAATATTTCAGTCCCAGAGAAGGATGGAGTCCCCCTTGCAGCATCACCTGGGTAGCACCCATCTCCTGAGCTTCTTTCACCTTTTCACAGATTTCCTCTACAGAAAGAACATATCCTTCAATATTACCTTCTTCACGGTAAAAAGCACAAAACTTGCACTGAACCTGGCAGATGTTTGTATAATTAATATTTCTATCCACCACAAAGGTAATATACCCTTGGGGATGGATTTTATCTCTCATGGCACAGGCAATTTCCGCTAATTCCAAAGCATCAGTTTGTTGTAAGAGTTTTAAGGCCTCTTTTTTTGTTAGGCGAGCCATTTATTTCACCTCGATAAAATTAAGCTGGTGGATAGGCTTGATAATACCCTGTTTCGCTAAACACTCATAGTAACTTAAGAGGCCTTTTTTGTGTTCTTCATCAAAGGAAAACTCTAGTCCGCGGAAATAGTGAGTAAGAAACTCCGGTGTATATATTTCCCAACGTGCTGCATCCTTAACGATCTCTTCCAAATGCTTGATACTGTATTGCATAGAGGAAATAAAGGCTTCGTATACCCTTTGCACAAGATGGAGTTTCTCCTGGGCAAATTCCTTGCGCACAGCCCAGACGGCATAGACCATCTTGTGGCCGGTAAATTCCTTCCACTCTACACCCAGGTCATAAAAATATAAACCAGGGGGCTTTTGATAAAAAGCCCGGAGGGCATGGTCGCCGATTAAAAGAGCTGCCTCTCCCTCCAAAAGCATGGAAGGTAAATCAGGAGGACAGACAAAATATTCACAGCGAAAATTATATTTTTGCTGTATGATAATTTTCAAGAGATTTACTGAGGTAGCCGAAGTGTTAGTTAAAGCAATGCGTTTACCGTCCAGTTCTGTGATAGGTACTTGACTCACCAGGTAGATGCTGTTTACAGGCCCGTCGGCACTTACGGTTAAATCAGGTAAAAGAAGTAAATCATGATAATTTTGAGCATATTCAATAGAGGAAATAGGGCTAATATCTAATTCCCGGGCAAGCAATTTACGGTTTAATTCCGTGGGTGTACCTTTGATCAATTCAATATCTAAAAGTATTTGCTGATTCTTGACTAATCCGTAATAAAGAGGCAGGCAATTTAAAAACTGGATGTGTCCAACCCTGGGCCGCATCTATTTATCCTCCTCATAAACCTTAATCACATTGTAGAGGGTATCTCTTTCGACGGGAATATACCCCATCTCCTTAATGCGGGTCAAGAGTTCTTCTTTCGTAATGCCCTGGGCCGTTTTAGCGCCGGCAGCATGTGTTATTTTCTCTTCTACTACAGTTCCGTCCAGGTCATCCACACCAAACTCCAGGGAAAGTTGGGCCAAGGATATACCCAGCATTATCCAGAAAGCCTTGATATGAGCAAAATTGTCTAAGATAAGACGAGAAATGGTAATTACCTTTAAATCCTCTACGGCTGTGGTCCTTTTAAGATGGGCTAATTCTGTATTTTCAGGGTGGAAAGGAAGAGGAATAAAGGATTGGAATCCCCCCGTCCTATCCTGCAGTTCACGTAATTTGAGGAGATGATCGATGCGTTCTTCCCATGTCTCCACATGACCGTACAGCATCGTCGCATTAGTTTTAAATCCCAGTTCATGTGCAGTCCTCATAACCTCCAGCCAGCGCTCTCCCGAGGCTTTTTTGGGGCAAAGGTCTTGCCGTATACGAGAACTGAATACTTCTGCCCCTCCACCGGGTAGGGATCCCAGACCTGCTTCTTTTAAGAGACTTAGGACTTCGCGAATAGTTTTCCCGGAAATTTGTGCAAAATAGTCTATTTCCACAGCAGTAAAAGCCTGTAGGTGAAGATGGGGAAAGGTTTTATGCAAGGTCTTAATCACATCATAATAATATTCAAAGGGGAGAGTAGGATGAAGGGCGCTAACAATGTGTAGTTCCGTAATGTTATCGGGTATAGATTCATAGACCCTTTTGAGCACGTCTTCCATAGACATAACATAGGCGCCTTTAGCATCCTTATCCCGACCGAAAGCGCAAAATTTACATTTGGAGACACAGACATTGGTCAGGTTAATATGGCGATTGACATTAAAATAGACGTATTTCCCTGTTTTTTGCCTTTTTATCCAACGGGCCAAACGCCCCAGAAACAAGAGATCATCACATTTTACTAAAGTTAAGGCATCTTCCTGGGTAAGCCTTTCCCCTCGGTAAACTTTTTCTTCAATAGCTTTTAACATTTCTTCGACACCTTTCTCCATAAAATTACTAGTAAGATATTCGTGAGAAGGACTATATTTCCTTCCCTTTTAATATAGCCATTTTTATCTAAAGGCTAAATTATAGGTAATTGTTCTATTTTCGATACATTGTCCTCCAACTAATTGCTTGAGGTATTGGGGTATTTAGGTTTATGATTAGTTGAGAGCCTTATGTGTACATGCTATAATTACTTTCAAACTGTCCGTTATACTATATCCGGGAAAAAAGAGGTTTGATTGTTACGATGATCCTCATAATTGACAACTACGATTCCTTTACCTATAACCTGGTTCAGTACTTGGCGGAAATGAAAGAAGAGGTTCAGACTTATCGCAATGATGAGATAAGCTTAAGTGATATTTATAACATTCGCCCCCAGATGTTGGTTATTTCTCCTGGACCCTGTACTCCTAAGGAAGCGGGGATTTCCTTAGAGGTAATCCGGGAATTCCGGGGGAAAATACCCATATTAGGTGTCTGCTTAGGTCATCAGGCTATTGGACAAGTCTTTGGCGCAAAGGTTGTTCGTGCAGTAAAACCAATGCATGGTAAAACATCAAAAATCAGCCATGATGGCAGAACTATCTATCGCCAATTAAAAAACCCTCTTACGGTGTGTCGTTACCATTCCCTAATTTTGGACCCGGCAACAATTCCTTCTTGCCTGGAAGTGTCCTCTTGGACCATGGACGGGGAAATTATGGGAATAAGACATAAGGAGTATCCGGTGGAGGGAGTACAGTTTCATCCGGAAGCCATTCTCACTGAGCAAGGAAAGGAACTTTTGAAAAATTTTATCCAAATTAGCAAGACCTTTAATAAAGAGCGGAGGACTAATTAAATGCAGGCAGTAAATAGAGTAATGATGCAATCTGTTGAAACCTCACTCAATGCCTTTGAAATATTCCTGCTTTTTAAAGATGAACCTTATAGTTTTTTTCTGGACAGTGGAGTTTATGGAAAACTGGGTCGGTATTCCTTTATTGGAAGCAGACCTTTTTTGATTTTTAAAAGTAAAGGACAACGAGTAGAAATTATCCAGGGGAATGAAAGCATAATAATCCAGGGAAACCCTTTTGAAATATTGAGATGCTATTACCATCGTTACAAGATTGATAACCCCACAACCTTACCCTTTGTTGGGGGGGCAGTTGGGTATTTTGGTTATGACCTAAATCAACAGATTGAAAAGTTACCTTCTCTTAAACCTGATGATGTCAAAATTCCTGATTGTATACTCGGTTTCTACGATTCCGTTATCATTTTTGATCACTTGGAAAATCAGGTGTTTATAGCGGCTACGGGTTTACCTGAAAAGGAACCAAGCAAAGCATTAAAAAATGCAGAAAGAAAAATCTTAGAGCTAAAACACAGGATAACAACTAGTTCCTTGACAGATATGGAAATACCTCAAACTCCTCAAGAGGATATTCTACTTACATCCAACTTTACCCGGGAATCTTATCTTGGAGCTGTCCGGCAAGCTCTGGATTACATCTATGCCGGAGATATCTATCAAGTTAACCTTTCCCAACGCTTTTCAGCCAATTATTTTGGAGACCCTATTAGTCTATATAAAAATTTACGGGAGATTAACCCTGCCCCTTTTGCCTCCTTTCTTAATTTCTCTGATGTAGTGGTCGTCAGCAGTTCTCCGGAGAGATTCCTCAAGTTAACGGATGGCATTGTGGAAACCCGCCCTATTAAGGGTACGCGTCCCCGGGGCCTGACACTGGAAGAAGATTTAGCTCTTCGTGAGGAACTTCAAAATAGCATTAAGGATCAAGCTGAACTGGTTATGATTGTAGATTTAGAAAGAAACGATTTGGGGCGTGTATGTGAGCCAGGCAGTGTCCAGGTTACGGAGTTGTTTACTATAGAGGAATATGCCACTGTTTTTCATTTGGTTGCGACGATTAAAGGGCAGCTAAAAAAAGACAAAGATGCTATCGATCTCTTGAAGGCTGCTTTTCCTGGCGGTTCTATTACCGGAGCCCCGAAAATAAGGGCTATGGAGATCATTGAGGAATTAGAAACTACTAAGAGAAACATTTATACTGGTTCTATTGGTTATCTGGGGTTCGATGGAGATATGGATTTAAACATTGTGATTAGGACTATTGTCATTAAGGATAAGAAAGTCTATTTTCAGGTGGGCGGCGGCATTGTAGCTGATTCTGATCCTGAGAAAGAATACCAGGAGACCTTAGACAAAGCCAAGGCTCTGATTAGGGCTCTAAAGGGGAGGTTTGTTCCGCTATGATTAAGGAGGTACTTGCGGGAAAAATCGTGAAAGGGGAACTAGTCATAAGCCAAGAACCCTTGGTCTCTTGTTGGGATCAAGGCTTACTTTACGGCTACGGGATTTTTGAAACTATGCGGGTGTATAGGGGGAGGGTCTTTGCCTTAAATCCGCACCTTAAGCGC
>JAIHAN010000064.1 GCA_020054815.1 Peptococcaceae bacterium
TCTGCTGAAGATAGGGAGGCTCTTTGGTAATAGAAATATCCTCAATTCGGTATATATTTGTTTCATTATACATAGATTCATATTATCATAACTACTAATAATTTATAGAGCAACTTTATAAAAAGATATAATTAAGATATAATTTAAAAATGGAATATAGTAGCAGGTAATAAATCCTTCTCGTTCCCGTGAATTTATTTGAGGAAAGAAGGGGTAATTTGAGTGCTCAAAAAAACAATAACATTTATAAGATAGAACAATATAGTTTTATTGTTGAATGTATGTTTCTAGCCTTTTTAAGTATCATTTTAATTCGCAGGTTAGACCCTCCTACCATTTTAGAATGGCAATTTTTTGCCTCCATAGTCATCATTATTATTGCCGTTATTATTTATATGGGTAGCCTCTACAAATTTAAATATAGCAATGTACCTAGCAAATTGGAATTATTTTTAAGGGTCGTATTTGTTTTAATTTCCGGATGGCTGCTAGCCCAAACCAACGATTCCTCGGTACGGGTAATTATTGTTTTACCAACAGTTCTAGTGGCTTTACGTTATGCAGTTAAATATACTATATTAATTGCGGGAGTTACATCTCTTGTAGTGATTGTTTCCGACACAATAAATCAAAAAAATAATATTGACTATGAGTTTATCTTTATCTGTTTCATCTGGCTTTTGGGAATTCTCATCAGCAAGACTATGGAAAATGAACGACAACTATACAGGGAAAAACAGAAATTACTGGAGAATGAAAAATATGCGGCTATGGGACAGATGGCCGCCGGTATTGTGCATGAGGTAAAAAATCCCCTGACAACCATTAAAGGCTTTATTCAGTTGCTGGAAAGAAATATAACGAAGAAAGACCCCAAAGAGGTAAAGGATTATCTTAAAGTAATTAATAAAGAAATTGACCGGGTCAATAATTTATTGAAAGATTTTTTGCAATATGCTAAACCAAGCACTCCAAAGTTTACCATTTGCAATTTTAATCAAATTTTATTAGATATGAGTATATTACTGGAATCACAGTGTACGGCCAAGGGTATAAAATTAGAGATTGATTTAGAAGCTGTTCCTCCCGAAGGATACTGTGATACTAACCAAATTACACAGGTTATTTTAAATATTTGTTTAAATGCTATTGATTCCATGGTTCATAGCCCCCAAAAAATCTTAACTATTAACACGTTCACAGATGCTGAATATATTTATGTAGTTATCAAAGACACGGGCTGTGGTATGACAAAAGAGCAAATGGAGAAAATTTTTAATCCTTTCTATACTACTAAAGAACACGGGACTGGCCTAGGCCTTAGCGTATGCTATAAAATAGTAGAAAACCATTCGGGGAAAATTAGTGTTGAATCCGAGGTTAATCAAGGAACCAGGGTTTCCATTGTTTTACCCAAAAATTTATGTCTTAATTAAGCAGCTCATCATATAATAAAATGTAGGCAAAAATTTCCCCGGGACATATTCTTAAGCAGGAAAATATACTTTTATGTAGAATTACATAAATCACGTCTTTCTTATCGTAAAGAGTAGTACTATAAATAATTGCGAACAAAGAGAATGCTCTATAAAACAGGGATTAAAGGAGATGTCACCATGCGTAAAATCACAAAGGTATTTTTACTCTTATTCCTGTTCTCCTTTGCTTTTGTAGGTTGTGACAGTCAAGTCCTTGAAAAGCCGGATCTCATGGAAAAGCTTATTAACAAAACTGTAGAGACCACAGAAAAAGCAATTAAAGATAAAGACATCAAACTTGCGAGGGAAATTTGGGGTCAGGTATCAGATTATGGCCTTAAGGCCAATGAGACAGGTAAAAAGGAATTATCCGAGTCTTTAGGCAAACTGGCTTCTACTTATCTTTATTTGGTGAAATACCTGGAAACCGGCGATGCTGCCCAATTAAATCAATTTAGGACTGATTTCGAAACCGCTATCCAAAATCTAAAATCCATAACAATAGAAAATAAGAAAGTGTAAAAACTAAAGGGCAGAGATTTCTGCCCTTTATGATTATTATTAGTTTTCAGCTCTTACCGCCGTTCCGGAAACTGTCACCATTAACATTCCTTCCCGTACAACCTCATAGTCTATATCTACGCCTACGATGGCATTTGCTCCTAATTTTCTGGCTCTCTGTTTCATTTCCTCCATAGCAATTGTCCGGGCTTCAATAAGTTTTTCTTCATAAGCACCGGAACGACCGCCTACAATATCCGTAATACTGGCAAAAATATCTCTCACCACGTTGGCCCCCATAATAGCCTCACCGGCGACAATCCCGTAGTATTCTTTGATTCTGTACCCCTCTATATTAGGGGTTGTGGTAACAATCATTCTGGCTTACCTCCTTTAATTTTTTTAGAAATCCTATTGAAATTATGATACATGATTCTCTCTATTATCCTTATTATCCTTTTTTCTTTTAGATAAAATTAATGTCTTTTGGTTCATGATGACATACCATTCCACGATCTGGTTTGCTCTAGACGGGTGACGGGTATTTTATTAAAGAAGGGATTTGTGTCTACATGTCGAATATAATAAGTTGGAGGTGACCTATGAAGCTTACACGCCACATTGTGATTATGATCTTGCTTTCACTACTGTTGTTTATGGGAAGCAAGATTACCCTGGGCAAGCATGAAATAATCCTTATTGAACAGGGTAAAAGTGTTGCCATTAAAACCGGAGCCAAAACTGTAAAAGAATTAATTGAGGAAAGAAAAATTATTATCAATGAAAATGACCAGGTTATACCAGGTATAGAAACGGCCCTGACAGACGGTATGTCTATTGAAATCAAGCGGGCTAAATCCGTGGAAATTATAGCAGACGGAAAAAATATAACTCTTAACACCACTGCCCATCTGGTGAAAGAAGTATTGGATGAAGCGGGCGTAGCCTTAGGCCAACATGATAAGGTAATCCCAGGATTACAGGAAGCGGCGGACAGCCAGATTAAAGTTATTCGCGTGACGAATAAGAATTTGACGGAACAGAAGGACATTCCCTATGAAATTGAGCGTAAACCTGAGGAGAGCCTTTATAAAGGGGAACAGCGTGTTTTACAGAAAGGAAAACCCGGTTTAGAAAAATATGTCTACGAAGTGGTGCTCGAAGATGGTAAAGAGGTAGCCAGGAAACTGATACAAAAAATAGTGGTAAGGGAGCCGGTGAAAGAGGTTGTAGCCATGGGAAACCGCCAGACTGTTTCCAGGGGCGGTAAAACCCTCGAATTTGAACGTGTCTTAAACATGGTGGCCACAGGTTATACCCATACCGGAAATAGAACATATACAGACATTTGGCCCTCTGTGGGCGTTGTGGCTGTTGACCCCAACGTTATTCCTTTGGGGACCAGGTTATACATAGAGGGATATGGCTATGCCACAGCCTTAGATATCGGCAGCTCTATTAAAGGTAACAGGATTGACCTATTTTTTGAAACAAAAGCACAAGCCTGGAAGTGGGGGAGACGTACTGTTCAAGTGTTTGTACTTCAGAAAGGATAATACGAAATTGTTTTCAAACCGAGTTTATGCTAAAATATAATAGTGAGTAAACAGGCACAGGTGTTTCCTGTGCCTTTCATATGGCTATCTAGCAATAATGGATGGGGGGAGTAATTCAAATGTCAGGCCATTCTAAATGGGCTAATATAAAACATAGAAAAGGAAAACAAGATGCTCTCAAGGGTAAACTTTTTACTAAGCTAGGACGTGAACTAATAGTTGCGGCTAAAATGGGAGGAGCTAATCCCGAAGCAAATTTCCGCTTGAAAATTGCGATTCAAAAGGCCAAAGCAGCTAATATGCCCAATGATAATATCAACAGGGCTATCCAGAGAGGAGCAGGCGGACAGGACAGCAATAACTACGAAGAGCTGGTTTATGAGGGATACGGGCCTGGCGGTGTAGCCGTTATGATCAATGTCCTTACGGATAACAGAAACAGGACAGCCGGGGAAATCAGGCATATTTTTTCCAAAAACGGCGGAAATATGGGTGAGACCGGTTGCGTTGGCTGGATGTTCGATAAAAAAGGGGTTTTGGTGTTAGAGCCCACTGCAACAAACCTCAGTGAAGACGATTTAATGTTGCTTGTTGTAGATAAAGGCGCCGAGGATATTAAGTTTGAAGAGGAAGAAATACAAATTATCACCGCGCCGGAAGAATTCCAGGCCGTCAAAGAGGCTCTGGAGAAAGAAGGTTTGTCCTTTACCCGGGCGGAACTGGCCATGATCCCGCAGAATACCGTGGAAATAAAAGACCTGGACCAGGCAAAATTACTGCTGCGCATGATGGATTATCTGGAAGAGCATGATGATGTCCAGGACGTATACGCCAATTTTGATATTCCTGACGAAATCATGGAACAACTACAATAAAAACCGCGCAAGCGGTTTTTATTTATGGGAATAAAGACCCCTTCTTACCAGAATATGTATAATTTTTTGGAATTTGGGCAACCATAATAAGGAAAGGGGACATAACTGCTAAGTAATAAGGTCAGGGGACACACCTGCTGAAGTCCGGGGCTGTCCCTGGGTACAGGAATGTCCCCAAGCTGGTAAAGAAGGGGAAATATGCGAATCAGTAAATATAGGTACCTATATTTGTCATTATTCCTGGTGTCCTTAGTAAGTGCCCTGGTTGCTTACTATTATACAACCTTATTGCCCGGGTCCGGGGAGAAGCCCGAAGAAGCTGTGGTGATTCCCCCCATTAAACAGCAGGTAATTCATGCTGGCACATCCGTATATTTACGAGAACAATATGCTCTTTGTTCGAAATATAATTTAGGGTGTGATACGGAAAAACTTATAGACGGGACCGCCAGGAATGAATTTAATAATATGACATATACGGAGTTGGAGGCTAAGTATCCTGAATCTGCCAACTGGAAAATTAAATGGGAACTAAATAAGGTAGTTATTGAAAAGATCCAGCCAGGGCTATGTCCCGAGCATAAAGAGAGATGGCATTTAGAACCTGATGAGACAGGAGAAAAAGTGGCAGCCTATGTAGGCCCCGTGGAAGTTGGCAAAGAAGGAGGCCTTGTCCATAAAACCGATATTATGCTCAGCAGTCTACCTTTAGAAATTCAGGACAAGATCAGAGCAGGGAAACTGGAATTCATCAATTGGGAAGAGCTTATTGCCACTTTAGACAGTTTAGATGAATATAATGAGTGATCAGAAACCCCTTGTTCTTTAATAGGACAGGGGTTTAATCTTGTTAGGACAGTTTTTAAAAGGAGATAGACACCTACCGTCGAATACTATAAATAACAAGGTGTTTAGATATGAGGTGAGTAAAATTATTATTTTAGGTGTTGATCCCGGAACGGTCATAACGGGTTACGGGATTTTGGAACATTCGGGAAATAAATTTAAACTCCTGGAATATGGTACAATTTGTAGTATGAAAACAGATGAAGGCTCCGTACGGCTCAATCAAATTTATACCGGTATGATCAATCTTATTGAAAAATTCAAACCGGACCATATAGCCATTGAGGAATTGTTTTTCAATAAAAATGTGAAGACAGCCCTGGAAGTAGGACAGGCCAGGGGGGTATTGATGCTGGCCGCTTATCAAAAGGGAGTACAGATCCATGAATATACACCGCTGCAAGTAAAACAGGCCGTGGTAGGTTATGGGCGGGCGGAAAAAAAGCAGGTGCAGTTTATGGTAAAGGCCATATTAAATATACCGGAAATACCACGTCCCGATGATGCAGCTGATGCCCTGGCTTTGGCTATCTGTCACGGACATTCTTTTTATTCTCAGTTGGCCAGGAGGGATTTTTTATGATTGAATTTCTACAAGGAGAGTTAATCACAACTGGTGTAAACTATGTTGTGCTTAAAGTAGGAGGGATTGGTTATCGTTTACACGTACCCGCCAGTTGTTTACATAAACTGCCAGACTTACAGCAAGAAGTGATCATGTATACTTATCTCCATATCCGGGAGGACGAACTCAGTCTTTACGGATTTTTAGATATAACGGAGAGAGAATTTTTTATCACTTTACTGCAGGTTTCCGGCATTGGACCCAAATTAGCCTTAAATATTCTATCCAAATTAAATGTCAATGAACTGAGAAGAACCATCGTGATGGGCGATGCAGGGCCGCTCACCGGGATATCCGGTGTAGGAAAGAAAACTGCACAAAGAATAATCTTAGAACTAAAAGATAAGTTGGGTAAGGAGCAAATTGTAGAGCAAGCCTTCTCCCCAAGTGTCAACGATAATGTACGCAGTCAAACTGTGTCCGCCCTTGTGGCCTTAGGCTACAGTCTTGCGGAAGCACAAAGCGCAGTGCCAAGTTTGGATTCACTTTCCCAGAAAAACCCTTCTGTGGAAGACTTGTTGCGCATTGCGTTAAAGACCTTGGCTAAATATTAGAAGTGGAGGAAACCATGTCAGTTGAGAGAATAGTGTCTCCGGACTTAATCCAGGAGGAAAATGAGGAAATAACCTTAAGACCCAACCGCTTGCAGGATTATATAGGACAGGATAAGGTAAAAGAAAACCTGGCAGTTTTTATCAAAGCTGCCAGGCAAAGAAACGAAGCCTTGGACCATGTATTGTTATATGGGCCCCCGGGTTTAGGAAAGACCACCCTGGCTAATATTATAGCTGTGGAGATGGGAACCCAAATCAGGGCTACCTCAGGGCCTGCCATTGAAAGGCCTGGGGACCTGGCTGCTATTCTTACCAATCTGCAGCCTAAGGACGTCCTGTTTATTGATGAAATTCATCGTTTAAACAGGGCCGTGGAGGAAGTACTTTATCCGGCCATGGAAGATTTTTGCCTCGATATTATAATAGGGAAGGGGCCCAGTGCCCGTTCCATCCGCCTGGATTTACCACCCTTTACCCTGGTGGGAGCTACAACACGCATTGGCAATCTTACGGCTCCTCTGAGGGATCGCTTTGGGGTAATCAGCCGTTTGGAATATTATGGCGAAGAAAGCCTGGTAGCCATCGTGGAGAGGGCGGCTAAAATTCTGAATATCGATATTGATAAAGACGGAGCCAGAGAAATTGGCCGAAGAGCCAGAGGAACGCCGCGTATTGCCAATCGTCTTCTCAAAAGAGTAAGGGATTATGCCCAGGTACAGGGGCAGCGCATTATTACGAAAGATTTAGCCGACCATGCCCTCAATCTTTTGGAAGTGGATCACTTAGGTTTGGATGCTACCGACCGGCGTCTCCTCCTTTCCATTATTGAAAAATTTGGCGGAGGGCCTGTAGGGCTGGATACCCTGGCTGCTTCTATCAGCGAAGAGACTACCACCATTGATGATGTTTATGAGCCGTATCTTTTACAATTGGGATTTCTGCAACGCACCCCCAGGGGGAGAGTTGCAACAATCCTTGCGTACCAGCATCTTGGTATTAGCTATAACAAGAAAGAGGATGCCGAACCCACCCTTTGGTAGGAGGAATGAAATTGAAAATTTTGTTACATTCTTGCTGTGGCCCCTGTAGTATTTTTCCGACCCGGAAACTTTTAGAAGAAGGGCATGAGGTAAGGGGATATTTTTATAATCCCAATATCCACCCATACACCGAATTTCAAAAGAGGCTGGAGACATATCAGGAGTTTGCGGAAAAAACAGGATTACCGGTCATTATCGATGATAATTATGAAATTGACGAATTTTTACGGCAGGTAGCCTTTCGGGAAGGGGAACGCTGCCGTATCTGTTATAGCCTGCGCCTGAAAAAAGCCGCCCAGGTTGCCAGGAAGGGGCAATTTGATGCCTTTACTACCACTTTATTGGTAAGCCCTTTTCAAAAACATGAACTGATCAAAGAGATAGGCACTGCCATCGGTGAGGAATTGGGGATACCTTTCTATTATTGTGATTTCCGCCCGGGCTTTAAGGAGAATGTAACCGCCTCCAAGGAACAAAATATGTACCGCCAGCAGTACTGTGGCTGTATCTACAGTGAAAAAGATCGTTATATGCCAAAAAGAAAACCAAAGAGTTAGGAAAGGAGGACCATTGATGGGAGACTTTTCATCATTCGGCAAAATTTTGCTTGGTATCGGTGCTTTTCTTTTTTTCATGGGTTTACTTTTTCTTTTATTGGGTAAATTTACCGGATTAGGCCGCTTACCGGGTGATATTTATTACAATAAAGGTAACTTTACCTTTTATTTCCCCCTGGCCACTTCCCTTCTTATAAGCTTAATTTTAACGGTGTTATTGAATCTCTTTTTTCGGCGTTAACCCCCGTAAACTCATGATGAATTACGAAAAATTTAACTGAGAGGTGATAGTGTTGGACTTAGATATTCGCCAAGCTATCATCCAAGTCCAACAAGGCCGGAATGAAGTAAGGGAAATGCTGATTCAGCAGTACCTACCCTTTATTCTGAAGGTAACATCTCAGTCTTGTAATCGGTATGTACATTTAGGACAGGATGATGAAGTAAGTGTCGCCTTGATTGCTTTTAATGAAGCTCTCGATAAATATGATACAGAAAAAGACACCTCGTTCTTTACTTTTGCGGAAACCGTCATCAAACGACGGATTATAGACTATTTCCGTAAAAATAACAAGGATGGTAAATCTTTGCCCTGGTCATCCCTTGTCCAGGATGGGGATAAAGAAGTCATCCACAAATTAGATAAATTAACGTGGCAGGAGTCCCAGGACCGTCATAAGGAAGAGGAAATCGCCCGCCACCGCCGGGAAGAAATCATGGAATATCAGAAAAAATTGCGAGATTTTGGCATTACCCTCCAGGACTTGGTAGCAGCGTCTCCCAAACACCAGGATGCCAGGGCAACGGCCTTTCAGGTGGCAAGAATTATTTGTGAAAACCGAAAATACCGAAAATACCTGGAAGAGAAAAAAGCTTTACCATTAAAGGAATTGGAATCTGAAGTGAGTATCAGCAGAAAAACCCTGGAGCGCCAGCGTAAATACATTATAGCTTTGTCTATCGTCTTGTTGGGGGAGTTCACTTATTTAGGCGATTATATTGAAGGGTTAAAGGGGTGAGGATGATGGCGGAGAAGAAAAAAGGAATAGTGATGGAAACGTCTGCAGAAAGTGTCATTGTCTTAACACCCCAGGGAGAATTTTTGCAGGTACCGTGGTCCCAAAGAGAACTTCCTCTCCTCAGCAGTGAAATTGAGTTTACGGTTCCCTTGAAAAAGACTTATTTGCCCAAAACAAATTACTTTATTTATATGGCGGCAAGTATTCTTCTCCTGGTCTTCGTTTCTATGCAGTTTTTAGGGGGAGTCTTGCCGGGAGCTAACCAGGTAGTAGCATATGTTACCCTTGATATTAACCCCAGTATTGAATTGGGGATAAACCATCAAGGTAAAGTTATCGAAGTAAAAGGGTTAAATGATGACGGAGCCAAAATTCTAGAGAAAATTAATGTATTGGAACTTGATGTATCCCAAGCTGTTACTGTTATCACGGAAGAAGCTGTCAAGAAACAATACCTTTCACCTTCTAATGAAAATAATATTGTTATTACTATTAGTGGCAAGGATAAGGAGTTGGCAAAAACAAAAGACCTCAATGCCCTGGCTTCCAGAGTTCTAGAGGAACATAAGTTATCCGGTAAAGCAGATATAGTGGAAATACCTATGGAAATCCATGATAAGGCCAAAGAATTGGGAGTGTCGCCGGGTAAATATGTAATTCTTTTGGAGGCTCTAGAACAGGGATTGGACGTATCCCTGGATGACCTTAAGGGTAACAGTATAGTTAAGGCTATTAAAAAAGCGGGTGGTGTCCCCGGTGAATTAATTGCTAAAGCTCAGAAAGATAAACATGTTTTTAAAGAACTGGATTTACGCCATAACCAAACGGTGATGAATAAGCCTAAGGCTCCTGACGTAAAGGAGCCGGAAAAACCTGATCACAACAAAGATAAAAAAGAACAAAAAGACAAAAAGAAAGATGAGGAAAAAAAGGACGAAAGGAAAACTGTTGAGGAAATCAAGAAAATAAACCCCAAAGAAGAAAAAGAAGTGGACAGTAAGCACATGGAAAAAAAAGATAGTGAGAGCGTGCCCTCACAAGATACTGGCCTTCCACAAGATGTTAAAAATGAGATAAATACTGGAACTGATGAAACAAAAAAAAACGACGTGAATGAGAACAGGAATAACAATAGTAATTCAGCCAAAAGAGGCTCCGACAACTCCGGAGGTAAGAAAAAGTAAAATCCTGCGTTAGCAGGATTTTACTTTTTCTTAGACACGTCAGAAAGTATAACTTTCTAATTTTAAGGGGTGTTAGGGGACGGAATTTTTACAATTAGGAGGAAAGAGTTTCTGTTTTGTCGAAGAAAGAATAGGATTGTAGAATTGGAGGTTGAACAATGGGGTTGTTGTTGAAATTACTGAAACGGCAAATGTACATAATTTTTATTCTCGGTATAACAATTTTAATGCCTCCTTCTGGAGTTCAGGGTGCTTATATTGTAACGCCTCCCACGTCCCTAAGGGTTGCTTTGGCTTTGGATATGGCTTCTGCAGAATTTGCCGTTTCGGAAGGTAATTATGAGTTAGTTGATTACATGACGCAGCGTGTAATCAGCCCAGTTCCCGGCTCTGGAAGCTGGGTGGTAGCCCCGGCGGGAAACGCTGGTATCCAGATCTCTAACAACGGACAGCCGGTGGGGGGCCTGGCCAGTTCTTTAGTTATTTTACGGCAGAAGAATCCTGCAGAGCAGAATATTTTCCGTTTCAAAAATAAGCGGTATCGTGGGGATTTGCTCATTGAAAACTTGAATGGAAAATTACAGATGATTAATCTTATTGATGTTGAACAATATCTTTACGGGGTGGTAGGCGCAGAAATTGGCATGACCGCTCCGGATGAGGCCCTCAAAGCGCAGGCCATCGTTTCCCGCACCTATGCTCTGTACTATAAGGAACGTCCCCAGTTACATTATGATCTTGGGACTACCACGCTCTGGCAGGTCTATGGCGGTTATGATACGGAAGTGCTGAGCGGAGAGCGGGTGAAGAAAGCGGTCGATGAGACCAGGGGTATCGTAATCTATTATGATAACAGTCTAATTCAAGCCTTTTTTCATGCCAATTCGGGTGGTTACACAGAAAGTGCTGAAAATGTCTGGTACGCAAATATTCCCTATATTAAACCCGTAGCTGCGCCCGAGGATGCCCATGCCCTTCAGGTTCCGCAGCAAGCCGGTTGGCCTGCTGTTACCTATCAATGGGAAAAAACGTTTACCCGGCAGGAACTTTTAGACCAGATAAAAAGGTGGAATAGTGAACACCCCGATAACCAGGTAAATGTGGGGGAGATTCTGGATTTTTCGGCTTCCCGCCAGGCCATTAATCCGGTAACCCGGGAGTATTTACCCTATGAAACCGCTTCCAAACGTGTCACCCAGTTTGATATTATTGGACAAAAGGGGGTAAAGAGTTTCTTCCGGGATCAAATTCGTTCCGTCCTTGGTTTAAAGAGTACGCTGTTTACCATATCTCTTGATTCAACGGTCGATATCTGGACAGCCTATGGCACTCTGGATACCTTTAACATGACCAAGGATTTATTGGCCACCAATGTTGATGGCATGGTGAGTAAATTAAATGGCAATAATGGGAATTACTATGTAATAAGTGCCGAGGGTGTAAAAACTGTTCCTAAAGTCTTTACCAATGTAAAGATCAGTGGCAAAGGCCACGGCCATGGTTTAGGCATGAGCCAGTGGGGGGCCAGGGGGATGGCCGCTGCCGGCGATAACCATAAAAAAATTCTTGAGCATTATTACAACCAGGATAGAAATGACGGGCGGTTGACCCTAAAAATCTACCAGCCGGTTTTAAAGTAGTTTAAAGGGAGAACAATGATGCGGTTATCTGATTTTGATTATTATTTGCCACCGGAACTTATTGCCCAGGAGCCTGTGGAGCCCCGGGACCAGTCAAGGCTCCTGGTTCTTCACCGGGACACAGGTTGCCTTGAGCACTACAAATTTATTGATCTGGTGAAGTTTTTAAAACCTGGCGATGTGCTGGTCTCTAACAATACGAAAGTGATTCCCGCACGCTTATTCGGCCTTAAAGAGAACACAGGGGCCAACATCGAGGTTGTCCTTTTAAAACGTTTAGGTAACAGGCGCTGGGAGTGCCTGGTCAAACCGGGTAAGCGAATCAAAGTAGGAACAAAGATTATTTTCGGCCAGGGTGAACTGGTGGCTGAAGCCATCGATGTTACCAGCACCGGAGAAAGAATTCTCGAGTTTTCCTTTGAAGGAGTATTCGAGGAAGTATTAGAGCGGTTAGGGAAGATTCCCTTACCTCCCTATATCACCAGGGAACTGGCGGAACCGGGCCGCTACCAGACAGTGTACGCACGGAATCCCGGTTCCGCTGCCGCCCCGACTGCCGGTCTGCACTTTACGGACAGGCTTTTAAAACAGCTGGAGGATAAGGGAATCCAGTGGATAGAAATTCTCTTGCATGTGGGGTTGGGCACTTTCCGGCCTGTGAAAAGTGAGGATATTACCCGGCATAAAATGCACGAGGAATACTTTGAAATCCCGGAAAAGTCTGCAGAGGAGCTGAACAAGGCTTTAGAAGCGGGGCAAAGAATCATTTCGGTGGGAACAACCTCAACAAGGGCCCTGGAAAGCGCTTTTCAAGCAGGAAAAATAAAAGCGGGGGCAGGAACCACGGGAATTTTTATCTATCCCGGCTATGAGTTTAAAGTTATTTCCGGACTGATCACCAACTTTCACCTGCCCAAGTCTACCTTGCTTATGTTAGTGAGTGCTTTGGCAGGCAGGGAGAATATTCTCAAGGCTTATCAGGAAGCTGTAAAAGAAAGATACCGTTTTTTCAGTTTTGGCGATGCCATGCTCATCATCTAACTTAGGAGGGAAACTGTTGCCTGCTGTTACCTTTGAGTTGTTAAAAGAAAGTACAGAATCAAAAGCCCGTTTGGGAAAGCTTCATACACCCCACGGAACTGTGGATACTCCTGTTTTTATGCCGGTAGGTACTCAGGCTACCGTAAAGGCCATGTCTCCCCGGGAACTGGAAGAGATAGGCGCGAGAATTATCCTGAGTAATACTTATCATCTCTATTTACGCCCCGGACACACCTTAATTCAGGAAGCGGGAGGTCTTCATAAATTTATGGCCTGGTCAGGACCTATTCTTACGGACAGTGGAGGATTTCAGGTATTTAGTTTAGGAGATTTACGTAAGATTACGGAAGAGGGCGTAGAATTCCGTTCCCACATTGATGGGTCTAAACACCTGTTTACCCCGGAAAAAGTGATGGAAATTGAGATGGCTTTAGGGCCGGATATTGCCATGGTATTTGATGAATGTGTCTCTTACCCCACCACCTATGAATACGCCAAAGAAGCTATGGAAAGGACCACCAGGTGGGCAGAACGTTGTTTAAAGGCCCATCACAAAGAAGACCAGGCCTTGTTTGCTATTGTGCAGGGGAGTTCCTTCCGGGAATTGCGCGAAAAAAGTGCGCGGGACCTGGTAAGTCTTGATTTCCCGGGTTATGCCGTGGGGGGGCTGAGCGTGGGGGAACCCAAACCCCTGATGTATGAAGTTTTAGATTATACAGTGCCCCTGCTGCCTCTTCATAAACCACGCTACTTAATGGGGGTGGGCTCGCCTGATTGTGTCATTGAGGGTGTTTTACGGGGTATTGATATGTTCGATTGTGTCTTGCCTACGAGGATTGCCAGGAATGGTACTGTATTCACCAAGCTGGGCAAGCTGGTGATCAGAAATGCCAAATACAAAAACGATTTTACACCTTTGGACCATCATTGTGACTGCTATACCTGCCGGACTTTTACCCGGGCCTACATCAGACACCTCTTCAACGTCAATGAAATTCTGGGGCTTCGTCTCACAACCATTCATAATTTACATTTCTTACTTGAACTGATGCGGAATATCCGGAAGGCTATTGCTGCTGACAGCTTGTATGAATTTAGAGAAGAATTTTACCGTTATTATGAGCCTGAGCAGTTTGACCAGAACAAAAATTAAATGTTTTTTCTTTATCTAAAAGGAGATACCCGGTTGTTGTCGAAATATTAAATGGTGAAATAAAACAAAGGAGGAAAATGAATGCAAGGTGGCAGTAGTTTTATCTGGTTGATTGTCTTCTTCGGGATCATGTATTTCTTGATGATCCGACCCCAGCAAAAGCAGCAGAAAAAGCGTCAGGAGATCCTTAACAGCCTGGAAAAAGGGGACAAGGTTGTTACCATCGGAGGTATTCATGGTACAATCATTTCTCTCAATGATAAAGATTTAGTTCTTGAAATAGCCCCTAATGTGAGAATTACTATCCAGCGTACTGCGGTAGGCTTTGTCAAAGTGGATGATGAGCCTGCTTCGAAAGAAGAGAAAAAAAGTTGATTATTTTAAAGCGCCGGTGGCGCTTTTTATTTTAAGGAAATTTTCTTGATGTAATGAAATAGCCGGGTTTAGTTAATTATATTTGTTGGGACATAGTAGAATTTGCTGTGGAGGGTTCAGCGTGGTTTTACTGGCTCAGGTAAAAAACGACCCGGAAGTGATTTGTTATATAGAAATGGCCAACTGTCATCTGGGGGAAATGGGTTATACCGACCATAGTTTTCGTCACGTGGAAATAGTCTCCTGTAAAGCCCGGGAGATTCTGGACGGACTTAATTATCCGCCGCGCCTGGGGGAATTGGCAGCCATAGCCGGATATCTCCACGATATTGGGAACGTGGTAAGCCGTTATGACCACAGCCAGTCGGGGGCCTTGATTGCTTTTCATATTTTAAGGAGAATGGGTATGGACTGCCGGGAGATCGCCATGATTATGGGAGCCATAGGCAACCATGATGAAGGGGAAGGACAGATTGTCAATATTCTTACGGCAGCCCTGGTTTTGGCGGATAAGACTGATGTTCATCGTTCCAGGGTTCGGAATAAAGATTTTGCCAAGTTTGATATCCATGACAGGGTTAATTAA
>JAIHAN010000065.1 GCA_020054815.1 Peptococcaceae bacterium
TATTAATCCTATCTTAACTTTTGCTTACCCCAGATTCAATATAAATAATCCCACCAAAACCTGATGGGATTATTTAAAAAACCTATCCTGTTGTAAGGGGTAACCTGATGGTAAACTCTGTCCCTTTCCCCAGCACACTCTCCACGCTAATGGAGCCGCCATGGGCTTCCACAAACCCCTTGGCTATGGCTAGCCCCAGCCCGGTGCCTCCGCTCATACGGGTTCTGGACTTGTCACCCCGGTAGAAACGGTTAAAAATATAGGGGAGGTCTTCAGGCTCAATGCCAGGTCCGTTGTCAGAAATTTTCACCAGCAAATGGTTTTCTTCAAGTTTCAAGTCTGCCCGGATCAGGCCGCCCTGGGGGACATAACGGAGAGCATTACTCAAGAGATTAATGAGTACCTGACGCATTCTACCCTTGTCTATGTTGAGCAAAGGTAGGCATTCTCCCCGCAAAATCATCTCCACCTCTTTTTCTTTGGCCTCCGCCTCAAAGAGGGAGAACGTCTCCCGGATAAACCTGGCCATATCTACTTCCTGTTTAGAAAGGGGCAACTGCTTTGCTTCTGCCAAACTCAACTGCTGCAAGTCATCGACCAGGCCGCGCAGGCGTAAAACCTCGTCATGCAAAGAGGTGATGTTTTCCGGTGTAATCTCTTCAATACCTTCCTGCATGGATTCTAAATGCCCACTCAAAATGGTCAGAGGTGTTCTCAATTCATGGGCCACATCAGCTACCAGTTCCCGCCGCAGTTTTTCCTGGCGCGACAAATTTTCCGCCATGTTATTGAAGGCGGCAAAAACCTCGCCAAAATCGGGATTACCCTTAATCTCCAGGCGATGGGAGAGATTGCCCTGGGAAAATTCCCGGGCTGCCCCCACTAAATTCTGCAACGGCGCTAGGAGAGCCCTGGATAAACCAAGCCCTAAAAGAACCGCAATGAAGATAGACAAGGCTGTGCCCCAGACAATAGAACGAAGTACCGAAGTAGTAAACTGACTCTCCAGGTTCCTGCTCCCCCAAAAATTATTATCCAGGGGCAGGAGATAAGCAATTGTCTCTCCCTTATTTTTTACCGGGTATTTTACTTTCTCCTTTTCCAGGGAAACCCTTTCCCCTATTTCCCGCGCAAGGGGGTGCCAGAGGACACGTCCGGCGGTGTCGCTAAGATAAAAAGATACTCCCCCCATGCCCCGCATCATCATGGGACCCCGGCCCATACCTCCCCGGGGCATTCCCAGGATCATTTCCACCCCCTGAAAACTGCCGCTTTCCCCGTAATATTCACCTAACAGTTCAGCAAGGCGCAGGGCCTGGGCTTCCTGGGCCTGTCCCACATAACGGTTAAACTGGGTGGTAGTATTATGAAGGGCCAGTCCTCCGCTTATTATCCCTGTAAGAAGGACCATGCCTACTACCAGGAGAATCAACCGTGTGGACCATCTCATAGCTTTTCACCAAACTTATAACCAATGCCGTACACCGTTTGGATATAGTAAGGTTCGGCAGGATTGAGTTCAATCTTTTTTCTTAAATTGCTCACATGGGTGTCAATAACCCTTTCATAACCCAGATAGCTTTCATCCAGAGCCATATTTAAAAGCTGCAGCCGGGAGTAGGGCCTCCCCGGGTGCCTGGCCAAGATGTATAAAATGTTGTATTCCGTTGGCGTAAGGGGAATTAGTTCTCCCTTCACCTTAACTTCCCGTTTCACAGGGTCTATCTGCAAATCCCCCCGTATCATTACCTGTTCCTCTTGTTTTTCGCTATACTGGGTGGTACGCCGCAGCACCGCCCTTAAACGTGCCGATAATTCTTTGAGACTAAAAGGTTTGGTTATATAATCATCAGCTCCCAGTTCAAGGCCTAAAAGTTTATCAATTTCTTCAGTCTTGGCCGTCAACATGATAATGGGAACTGTAGAATTCTTCCTGATTTCCTTACAGACATCCAGTCCATTCATGCCGGGAAGCATTAAATCAAGGATCACAGCATGGGGCTGAACCTGTGCAAAAAGACGCAGGGCCTCAATACCTTCCTGAGCTGTAGTCACTGTGAATCCCTCATTTTTGAGAAAATTTTCTATCATGGAAAGAATTTTAGGCTCATCATCAACAACCAGGACATGATACTCCATTTTCCCACCTCCGGAAAGTCAGTTGATAGTTGATAGTTGATAGTTGGTAGTTGGTAGTTGGTAGTACAAAGAAGGTTCCCGCAAAGCGGGAACCTTGCTATTTATACTTTAGCTTACAATCTTGCACCCGTAAACCCCTGGGGAGCAGTTCCGGTGGATCTTCCCCAGCAGCCGCCGCAGCCACCAAATCCTCTTCTCCCGCCAAAGCCTTGACCGGGAACAAATTTGTTTTCTAACATCACCTGTACACGTTCAGACATGAATTTTTGCATATCCTGGGCTTGTTCACCGGTAATCCTCTTGTCTTTAACCAGTTGATCTAAATACTCTTGATGTTTGGCCAGCAGTTTAGCCTTAACATCTTCCACGGTCATACCTTTTTCCCTGACAATATCCCCATAGGATTTTCCTTCCGCCAGTTTACTTCTTAAAGTAGCCCAGTCCATTCCTAAAATATCGGCAATCTGACTGGGCATAAAACCAGCGCCCCTCATCGCGGGTCCTCCCTGCATCATGCTCCCCCGTCCAATGCCCGGAGTCCACCCGTTTTCAGTGTTCTGACGCCAGCCGGGGAACCAGGTATTATCTGCCGCTTTAGCTTTCAGCGGGGGCAGAAAGGTTACCGTGAGGAAAAGTACCAGCAAAACAGCCAGAGCTCCGTAAATAAATTTTCTCATTTTAGGTCACCTCCTTGTTTTCTTAAGTTTATTCTAGCCCTAACTCATTAAGAAAGGTTCTGCCACTTCTTAAGAAATTGTCAAGATTTTAAAATTTACTTGGGAAGCAGGAATTTACCGAGGACTCCCGAATAACTAAGTGTGCAAATTAATTCACACCTCATTTTCCTCGCCCCCCGATTTCCGAAAATTCATTAATTTAGTAATTACTGAAGGTGATATTACCATGTATCGAAAAACATCCTTACGGGTTCGCCTGATTATCATCCTGCTCTTAACCGTAACTGTGCCTATCATCGTTACGGGCTACTTTATGATGAACAGAGCGAAAACAGCTTTACTCAACGAAAAACAAGCCAAACTCTTCGGTTATGCCCGCCTGCTGGATATTTATTTAGAAGGGACATATGACGATATCCTGGCGAAAGAAGGAGCCCTTACCGCCGATCGGGCCACCAAAATAAATATCCTTAACCAGGCCCTCCAGTCCTATACAGACCAGGTGGCTGCCGCTCACCCCGGATTGGGTATCGGTTATTATTCGAAAGATTTAGACGCCATCCTAACCTACGGTCCCAGCAAAGAATTTGGCTATACCGTGGGCCAGTCTATCTTTCCCGGCCACCAGGGCTATACCGTCATGGCTACGGGAAAAGAAATGGTCCAGTTAGGGAAACTGGTACGGGGCCCGATTATGAACTGCATGATCCCCGTTATCCGCAAGGGGGAGGTAATTGGCTACATCTGGTCTAATGAGTTATTGGAAGACATAGAGAACCAAATCGCCGGTATGGAAAATAAAATCTATGACACCATTATTATCGGTTTATTCTGCGCCTTGATCACGGCCTATTTTATGACCGGGAATATCGCCCGGGACGTAGAAGTGATCAAAAACGGACTCAAGATCCTTCACAAAAATATGTCCCATCGCCTTCCTCCCTTACGGGGGGAAATGGGGGAAATAGCGGGTGCTATCAATGAAATGGCTGACGCTATGACCAATATGAAGCATCACACAGAAAACATCGTAGCCAGTACACCCAATGGCCTCTTTACCTTAAATGAGCAGGGCCATGTTACCATTTATAACCTGCCCTGTGAACGCATAACCGGTATCCCTGCCAAAGACGCCATAGATAACCATTATCATCACGTATTTCAGCCCTGGCCGGAGATAATGAAAATCCTCGACCAATCCTTTGAGGGTGAATTATATCAAAACAAAGAATTGACTATAAGCGTAAATAAACAACAAGTACCTATCCTATTCACTACGACCCCCCTTCTAAACAATAAGAATGAACAGATGGGTATTTTGGTGATCATGCGCGACCTTACCGATACGAAAAAATTGGAGGAACAGGTACGCCGGGCCGATCGCCTGGCAGTAGTGGGCGAACTGGCCGCAGGTGTGGCCCATGAAGTCCGCAATCCCCTCACCGCCATTACCGGTTATCTCCAGCTTTTAGCCGTAGACTATGACGAAGACGATCCCCGCCAGGAATTTACCCGTATTATCAGCAAGGAAATTGACCGCTTAAATCACTTGATTGAACAGCTCCTCTATTTTTCCCGCCCTTTGCCGCCCCAGTTTATGCTGGTGGATATCCACAAAATCATCCAAGAAACATTACTCTTAATCGATAACCCGGCGGTACGGAAAAAAGTTGCCATCCATACGGTTTTCGCATCCAACCTGCCTTTGGTAAAAGTTGACCCTGTCCAGATTAAACAGGTCTTACTTAATATCATTCTCAACGGCCTTCAAGCCATAGAAAGTACGGGCACCCTGACCCTGCGCACCAGTTTTGATTCTTCCAGCCAGCATGTCTGTATAGAAATCATCGATACAGGCACAGGCATCCCCCCGGAAAATATTCCCCGCCTTTTCGACCCCTTTTATACCACTAAAGAAAAAGGAACGGGTTTGGGCCTGGCTGTAGCCGATAAAATCATGGAAGTACACCAGGGTTATATTGAAGTTTCCAGCGAATTAGGGGTAGGAACCTGTTTTTCTCTTTACCTACCGGTGAGACAGGAGGTTAAGAAAAATGCTTAATACCACTTATAGTATTTTAGTTGCCGATGATGAACCCAGTGTCCAGTCGCTCTTAAAGGACATCCTGTTAAAGGAAGGTTACAAGGTGATCCTGGCCGGCAACGGCGAGGAAGCCGTATGCAGTTTTCGTCAATACTCGCCGGACCTTGTTCTTTTAGATGTGCGCATGCCGGTGATGGACGGTATAGAGGCTTTTCGCTTGATTCGCCGGGAAAACCAGGAAGTGTTGATCATTATGATGACAGCCTACGGTACCATTGAGACAGCGGTCCAGGCTATGAAAATGGGAGCCTTCGATTACCTGGTAAAACCTTTTAACCTGGAAGAGCTTAAGGTCGTTATCAAAAAAGCCCTGGAAATGCACAGTATGAGCGCGGAATTAAAAACCCTGCGCCAGGAGTTGGCCGACAAATATAACCTGGGCAATATTATTTTTAAGAGTAAAGCCATGCAGGAAGTATTAAATCTGGCCGACATTGTCAGTAAAAGCGATGCTACAGTCCTCTTGCGGGGAGAAAGCGGCACAGGAAAAGACCTGCTGGCCCGTTACATTCATACCCACAGCTTAAGGGCCAGGGGACCCTTTGTTAAGATTCACTGCGGCGCCTTGCCCGAAACCCTGGTGGAAAGTGAACTTTTCGGTTATGAAAGAGGCGCCTTTACCGGCGCCACCACCCGGAAACCGGGAAAATTTGAACTGGCCCGGGGTGGTACCCTCTTTCTCGACGAAATCGGAGAAATCAGTCCCGTTATCCAGGTGAAGCTTTTGCATGCCCTGCAATATAAGGAATTTGAACGCCTGGGTGGCACGGAAACCTTAAAAACAGACGCCCGGCTCATCGCCGCCACCAATAAAAACCTGGAAGAAGCCATGTCCAAAAAAGAGTTCCGTGAAGATCTTTTTTACCGCCTTAACGTAATTCCTATCTATCTTCCGCCCTTACGGGAACGTAAGGAAGACCTGCCTCACCTTGTAGATTACTTTATCCGGCATTTTTGCCAAAAGTTAAAGCGGTCTCCTTTGTCCGTAAGTCAGGAAACCCTCACCCTTTTAACGGCTTACGACTGGCCGGGAAATATCAGGGAACTGGAGAACACCATAGAGAGAGCCGTCCTTCTAAGCTCGGGTCCCCAGATTACCCCACAGGTCCTGCCGCTGAGCATTAATAAATACAAAGACAGCCAAAACCATTTATTCATAAACTCCAGCGAACGCCCTCTCAAGGAGGTGATGGGCGATATTGAAAAACATATTATCAAGAAAGTCCTTGAGGAAACAGGGGGAAACCGTTCCAGGGCTGCCGAGAAGCTGGGGATCAGCCGGCGAGCCCTCCATTACAAACTGGTGGAATACGGTTTCCAAACCGAAGAATAATGCAAAGTTATTCTCACAGTGTGCAAAACCGTGCACACTTTTTTTATTGCCTGACTAACCCGGGCCCGCTGCATCCCGGTTTGGCCTGGATCCCAGGCTGATTTCATCACTGGCATGATTTTTGCAAATTAAAACTGAAAGAGTCTGTTCTTTTCCGAGAGCAAAAGGAGGTGACGGGTAAATCTCGGAAACAGATAGTAAATGAAGGAGGAAACCATATGAAAAATCTTACGAAATTTTTCGTAAACATTGCCCAGAAATACCTACCCGATGCTTATCTTTTTGCAGTCTTACTGACTTTTATCGCTTATGTCCTGGCATTGGGGCTTACCGGAAAAGGACCTATGGAAATTCTTAAGGCCTGGGGCGACGGTTTATGGGGCATCCTGGCCTTTGCCATGCAGATGACCTTAATCCTGGTTACCGGACATGCCATGGCCGCCAGCCCTGCAATACACAGTATCCTGAAATCATTGGCTGGTACCGCTAAAACTCCGGTGCAGGGTATTATGCTGGCAGCTTTTGTTGCCGGTCTGGCCAGTTTCCTCAACTGGGGCTTCGGTCTCGTCGTTGGCGCCCTGTTAGCCAGAGAAATTGCCAAGAATGTCCGGGGCATTGACTATGGCATGCTGGTTGCTTCCGCCTATTCGGGTTTTGTTGTCTGGCATGGCGGTATTTCCGGTTCCATCCCTCTGGCTCTCGCTACTAAAGGCCATTTGGTAGAAAAGCAAATAGGTATTATCCCTGTTAGCCAGACCATTTTCGCTCCCTACAACCTTATTATTACCTTTGCCATTATCTTTACTGTTCCCATCCTCTTTAAATTCATTGCCCAGGGCAAAGACGATATCGTCGAGATAAACCCCGCCCTCCTGGTAGAAGAGCCTGCTCCTGCTGTCGAGGCCAATCCCACACCCGCGACCAAACTGGAAAACAGCAAAATCGTCACCTGGGTTTTATGCCTCATGGGCTTTATCTATCTCTTTAACCACTTTGCCACCAAGGGCTTTGACCTGAACCTGAATATTGTGATCATGATCTTCCTCTTCGTCGGTCTTTTGCTCCACGGTACACCTATCAGCTATGTACGGGCCGTCAACCAGGCTATTAAAGGCGCCGGCGGTATTGCCCTGCAGTTCCCCCTCTACGGCGGGATCCAGGGTATCATGGTGGGAACAGGTTTGGCTGGTATTATTGCTAAATGGTTTATTTCCATTGCCACGGTTAAAACCTTTCCCTTGTTGACCTTCCTGGCGGGCGGTATTATTAACTTCTTTGTTCCTTCTGGCGGCGGCCAGTGGGTAGTGCAAGGCCCCATCAATATACCGGCAGCTTTAGAAATTGGTGTTGACCCCACTGTGGTAGCCATGAGCATCGCTTACGGTGACCAGTGGACCAACATGATTCAACCCTTCTGGGCTTTACCTCTCCTGGGTATTGCCGGTTTGGGCATCCGTGACATCATGGGTTACTGTGTCATGACCCTTCTCTGGAGCGGTCTCATCATTGCCCTGGGGCTGCTGTTGTTAATATAAAAGAACTTGTCAAAGGAAGTGTTTTAAGATGAATAAACTAGCCACCAGACAGGAGGCTCTAGCCAAATTTGCTGACGGCCAGACCATTATGATCGGCGGCTTTCTCGGTGTGGGCACACCGGAAAGTCTGGTGGATGGCCTCGTGGAACTCAATGTAAAAAACCTCACCATAATTGCCAATGATACGGCTTTTGTCGGGAAAGGAATCGGAAAGCTGGTGGTCAATAAGCAGGCCAAAAAAGTGATTGTTTCCCATATCGGCACTAACCCTGAAACAGGACGACAGATGAATGCAGGTGAATTGGAAGTAGAACTGGTTCCCCAGGGTACTTTAGCTGAAAGAATCCGTTCAGCCGGCGCTGGTTTAGGCGGTATCCTGACACCCACAGGCATTGGCACTATCGTAGAAAAAGGAAAAGAAAAAATCACAGTCAATGGGAAGACCTATCTCCTGGAAACACCGCTCCGTGCGGACATTGCCCTCATTAAAGCGGCCAAGGCCGATACTTTCGGCAACCTGGTCTATAACCGGGCCGCCCGCAACTTTAACCCCTTAATGGCTATGGCTGCCGATCTGGTCATCGTGGAAGCGGAAGAAATTGTGGATGTTGGCAGTCTGGATCCTGACGAAATTATGACTCCCGGCATCTTTGTTGATATGATTATTAAGGGTTAAAGGAGGGAAGAACAATGGCAAATCCGCGGGAAATCATTGCTAAAAGAATTGCCCGTTTTTTCAAAGACGGTGATGTTGTAAATTTAGGTATCGGGATGCCCACAGCCGTTGCCAATTATATACCCGAAGGAGTCAATATCTTTCTCCATTCGGAAAATGGCTTTATCGGTCTGGGGCCCACACCTCCGGAGGGTCTGGAACAAAAAGACGTCGTAAACGCAGGCGGCCAGCCTGTAACCATTGTACCGGGGGGAGCCTGTTTTGACAGCGCCATGTCTTTTGCCATTATTCGCGGCGGTCACCTGGCTGCCACCGTCTTGGGAGCCCTGGAAGTGGATGAAAAAGGCAATTTAGCCAACTGGATGGTGCCCGGCAAGATGGTACCCGGCATGGGCGGTGCCATGGATCTCGTAGCCGGTGCCCGGAAAGTCATTATTGCCATGGAACACACCACCAAGGATGGCTCCCCCAAAATCCTCAAAGAATGTACTTTACCCCTCACTGCCAGTGGCGAGGTAGATTACATCGTGACAGAATTAGGATTTATGGAAGTTACCAAAGAGGGAATCGTCCTTAAGGAATTGGCGCCTGGAGTTACTGTGGAAGAAATTCAAGCCAAAACCCAGGCCGCCTTAATCATTCCCGACACGGTTCAGACAATGGAGTTGTAGACGCAAAGGCAGGCCCTCTCAAGCCTGCCTAATTTTTTTGAGGTAATTTTAAGAGAAGGCCATTGCTAAACACCTTTTTCCATGGTAATGTATATAATAACACTAACAATCAGATATTTTGTACTATATAACAGGTTATGACGGAGTAAAGTAACCAGGCGCTACCTTTCCAGGGAGGAGATGTCATGGACTGAAAGCATCTCTACTGTGTGGACCTGGTGAAGTTCCCTCCCGAGCCGGCAGTTGAACAAAAAAGTAGACTGTCCCGGAAGCTTCCACCGTTACCAGGAAGAGAGTATAAGGATATTTCCCGTACTCTAAACTTGAGGTGAGCCTTCTCTTTTTAAGGCTAACCAGGGTGGTACCGCGAGTAAACTTCTCGTCCCTGCGGGGATGAGAAGTTTTTTATTATTTAAAAACGAAACGGGTCACAGGTGACGGTAAACCGGACATGTTTAACATGAGAGAGGTGGTGATTACATGGAGTTTAGCGAAGGTGCGTTGGCCGCTTAAACTGGAAATTCATAACAATGAACAAGCAGAGGAGGATTTATAAATGAGTATTGAGTTAGCTATAGTAGTCTTATATATTTTAGTCCTTTTTGCTATCAGCACCTATGCACGTAAATTAGCCAGTAAAGGTAGCCAGCACTACATCCTGGCGGGGCGCAACCTTACCACCCCTCTGGTGGCCGTAAGTATTGCAGGATTAGCCATTGGTGGTGCCTCAACTATCGGTGTTTCCGAAAGTGCTTATAAAGTTGGACTTTCCGCAGGCTGGTATAACGCAGCCTGGGCTGCCGGCGCTGTTCTTTTAGGTTTGCTGTTGGCAAAAAAATACCGGGATTTAAATTTTACTACCATTCCGGAACTTTTTGAACGCTACTACGATACAAAAGGCCGTGTTATCTGTGTTATCGGCCAAATTATTATCCAACTGGCCACTACTTCACTACAATATGTAGCTGGAGGTGCCATCCTGGCCTCGCTCCTGCCCGATGTCTTTACTATCAAAGCCGGGATGATAACCAGCGCTGTGGTCTTTATCGGAATGACTGTACTTGGCGGTTTCTGGTCAGGCAGTTTGGCTAACATCCTTAATGTTACCTTGATCTATCTAGGTGTAACCGTCGGCACTGTTCTTATTGTTCTTAAGCAAGGTGGGATCGCTGCCATTAGTTCAAACCTACCGGCAAATGGGCCCTGGTTCGAGCCCTTTAAGGGTGTAGGTTTAATGGGTGTAATAAGCTGGTTTGTTGTAATGACGACAATGGCCCAAACTCATCAAGCAGTAGTCCAGATAGTATGTGCCGGTAAGGATAGCCAAACTTCACGGAACGGATTCCTGTGGGGCGCTGTCCTAATGATTCCCATCGGTTTTCTTTGCGCTTTAATGGGTATTGCAGCACGTGCTGCTCACCCAGACATTAGCCCTACCATGGCCTTACCCCAAATTATTATGTCCTTGAATCCTTATATAGCAGGCTTAGTTCTGGCTTCCCTCTGGGCTGCTGACGTTTCAACAGCAACAGGCCTCCTCATGGGCTCGGGTACTCTTTTTGCCCAGGATATCTGGAAACGATTCATCCAACCGGATATTAGCGATGCAGCTTACACCAGGCTTACCCGTATCACCGTACTGTTGTTGGGTCTCCTTACTTTGTGGGGAGCCATGTCCATCTCAGGCGTCATCCAGACCCTCTTAATCGCCCTTTCTCTTACTACGGCCTACACTATCGTCATTGTTTGCACTCTCTTTTTCCCCGGTCTCTGCCGGAAAAACTCCGCCTTCTATACTACCCTGGCCGGTATCATCGTCCTCATTCTCTGGCAGCTTGTCCCGGCAGTACGTATTTTCTCCCATGTTATTTATCTGGAATGGCTCGTTTGTGTAGGTACTTTCCTCCTGGTTTCTTTTCTGGACGCTCAACCTATAAAAACACCCGCAACTGATCTCGCAAGATAGTGGTCTACATCGGAATCCGGCATTAGCCCAAGCTCTTTGTAAAAAGATTAAAACACTACCTGGTATAGTCTCTGTTGAGGCCAACGTTTATACTGGAATGTTCTCATCATCATCGACAACCAGTATTTTTGCCATCCAGTGCACCTCTTTCAATATCCATAAACTTATTTAGACAACGCTTATTTTTTATTACTATATCGCTTTTATGTTTAATTTAGGTAAAAGCCTTGTTAATTCTTATAGCAACAAAAAACCTTCCACCGCCAAAACCTTAATCAGTGGAAGGTTTTCTTCTTATTCGTAATTATTTTGTTCCTGTAATAAAAAGATCAATTGCTTCTTGAGGTACATAGGTAGTTCCTTCGCTTAAAATAGTAAGAGATTTCATGTAAATTGTCTGACCGTTCATTTTGAACATATTTGTGCTAACAGGCAGTTCGGCCTTAGCTTGACCTTTTGTCACGACCAGTACAGGATTCTTTTCATCACTTTTATCTAGGGATACAGTGGCGCCTACAGAGGCAAAAGCCTCCCTGGCATTAAGGAATAGTTTTTTATTAAGTTCATCCAGGTCAAATTTCATAGCTTTGGCAATAATCCTTGCTACATCTGTATTGTCAATCATGCCTGTAGGCTTTTGGGGACCGTATGCATAGAGGAAGAGGTCCTCACCCGTATGCCCGTTAGTAGTCCAGCCAATATAGGAACGGCTGCTGATAATGGGACCAGCAGCATAGTTTAAACTACCCGGCCTGGCTTCTTTGATTGTTTTAATTTCTTCCTCAGTTAAATCAGTTATACCAAAATACTCTGCCATCACTTCTTTAATATTGCTTCTATCAGCATTCAGTTTCTTTTCCAATCCTTCACCAGTAAGTTTGGCTTTTTTGAGAGGATCAATGATGGAGGAAACTTTTAGTGTATCATAATTCTTATCACTGGCCTTATTACCGATACTCATACCGCCGTTGCCATGGTCGCTAAAAGTAATGACAAGTGTTTTTCCGTCTTTTTTGGCAAAATCCAAAGCAACTTTAACGGCTTCATCCCAGGCTAAAACATCACTGATAACCCCTACTGGGTCGTTGGCGTGGGAAGCCCAGTCCACTTTACTGGCTTCAACGAAGAGAAAGAAACCTTTATTATTTTTAGAAAGAACTTCGATAGCTTTCTGGGTCATTTCTGCCAAACTGGGTTCATGACTTTCTTTATCCATATTATAGGACATCGCATCACTGGCAAACATCCCCCAGATTTTGTTGTTCTGGGAAGCTAACAAATCAGACCTGGAGGTGACATAATCGTAACCCATTTCACGCAGTTTTAAATATAGGTTATCCTTATCTTCCCGCTTCCCGCCTAATTCTTTGGGGAACAGGTATTGAGAACCACCGCCCAGGACCACATCCATTTGCTGGTACACCTGCTGTTCAGCCAATTCATTGTAATTGTTCCTGTTTACATGATGAGCAGAAAAAGCAGCAGGGGTGGCGTGCTGGATATTGGAAGTAGCAACTAAACCTGTTGATTTACCAGCCAGTTTGGCTCCTTCTAAGATGGTGGCTACGGGCTTAAAAATGTCTTGGTTCTGCACAGGTTCTACACCCGGTGTAGTAACAGTTTTGGGTAAAACACTAATATACTTGGTATTTGATTTATATCCCGCGGCAAAGGCTGTAGCCGCCGGTGCAGAGTCAGTGATGGCCGACTCGGCGGAAAATGTTCTTACCCCACCTGTGACTATTTCCTCAGCGGCTAAGGGAGCACCTTTATACCAGCGGGCTAAAGTTGTATGGGTCGCTCCCATACCATCACTTACCAGGAAAATTACGTTTTTTACTTCTCCTTCGTTGGCCGCGGTGACTTGTCCGTTAAAACTCACCGTCAAGAGCAAAGCCAAACATAACACAAGACCCAGTACCCTTTTCTTCATGTTTTGAGACATTCCCTTACCTCCTAGTTTTAGTATTGTTATAATTGAAGTGTACAGGTCATGGGTAAAGCCCATATTATTCCATTGTTAAAGGGAAGCTTAGATAGTGTTTAGATTTTGGATAAATCTACAGTAAATGAAGTCTGTGCTTTTGAGGAGGAGCTAGGCTTGATTTGCCTAACTCTTGTTACATTTTAACTAATATGATTAAAACTAATTAAGAGAGGTACATTTATGTCCGAACCAACAGCAAAAGAGAGTCTTATTGAACATTGGAAAATAAGGGCAAAAAAATTAAAAGCTGAAATTTATGCCCTTTATTATGCTTATAAAGACCCTCGTATCCCCTGGTACGCAAGGTTATTTATCATGTTCATAGTTGCTTATGCTTTTAGCCCCCTTGACCTTATTCCTGATTTCGTACCAATTCTTGGTTATTTGGATGACCTGATTTTAATCCCGCTGCTCATTACTCTTGCCTTAAAAATGATTCCCGATCAAGTGATGGAGGAAGCCCGTAAAAAAGGTCAAGCATTAAGCCAGAAACCCAAAAACTGGGTAGGGGCAGTCATAATCATAGGTATTTGGGGGTTCGTAGCTATTTTAGCGATTCGTTGTTTTTTTTAACAGATACAAAAAAAGCGCCTTTCGGGCGTTGCATGATTTATGCAGCTTCAGCATCAGCCATGAATACGGCTTCAATGAGGAAATTGGTTACTTCCAGGCAGGAGATATGAATAAATTTTACGTCTGTCTTCAGGCCCGGGGAGGTTTCCAAATATTTTCTACGAAGGTTCAAGATAAGAGAAGGAATATTTTTAAACTTAGGCAGGTAAAATTCCTCTCCCATATATGTATATTGAGAAAAACTATTATGAAGTTTCAACTCATAAATAAAGTGAGGCCAAAGGGCCTTCTTAAAACATTCTTCATTGTGGGCATGGCAAAAGTAGTCAGCCGTAAAATGGAGCAATACCCCTAACTTCATACTAAAATCTTTTACATTGCCATATTTACGATCATTGCACATCTGCTGCAATTCTTCAAGGAAAAAAGGGAATCCCTCTTCGAAATAATGGGGTATGTCCCTGTATTGCCAGAGCAGATCCGGCTTAATGCTGCCATATTGGAGCATATCATGCCGCAATTCCAGGTTATATTTACTTTTGACGTGCTGATAAACGGTAGTGGCCAGTTGAAGATGAGTCTGAATCAACATAGAAATCCTCCGGTAAGATCTTTCTAATAACACCTTATCGGATGAGGATTAAGTATAGATTTTCTTATTGTTATAATTATGTTATATGTTGTACAAAAGTGTTTAAAAACCCTTACTGACGGCCTATGGACAGGTAGGTAAACCCTAGATTGCGCATTTCTTGGGGGGAAAATCTTAATTGCTAGGAAAGTTTTGTTAGTGTGTGGGAGGTTTTCATACAACGTCAGTCATTTGCTATTGCAAAGCCTTTCTGTAAGCTTGGTATTGCGTCTTATACTATTGTTATTGCTTACAGCCATTCCCACTGCTTTTTTTGTTCCTACAAGAATCATCAGTTTTTTAGCCCTTGTAATGCAGGTATAAAGCAGATTTCTCTTAAGCATCATGTAATGCTGTATTGTGAATGGAGCAACCACAATCTTATATTCGCTCCCCTGGCTCTTGTGTACGGTTGTAGCATAGGCAAGCACTACTTGGTCAAGCTCAGTTGCGTCATATTCCACAATGTCTCCGTCAAAATTTATAACCAGCCTACTTTCTTCGTTATCAATATGCGTAATGTTTCCAATGTCTCCATTAAACACATTCTTATCATAATTGTTTTTTATCTGCATGACTTTATCGCCAAGCTTGAAAACTGTTCCGCCATACCTGATTGAAACTTCCGATTTATTCAGCGCATCCTGCAGAACCATGTTG
>JAIHAN010000066.1 GCA_020054815.1 Peptococcaceae bacterium
TTGGAAAGAGAGATGAGTAAGATTCTTGATTTCCTGGAAGCCGGGGGAGAAGTGGAAATCGTCTCTGTTACCCACGAAATCTGGGGTTATTGAGGAGGGGCAAAAAAGGATTAAGGGTGGCGAAGTACTGGAATTTTAGCTGGAAGAAAGGAGGCAGCCCATGGGCTGCCTCCTTTCTTTTATTTATATGGGATTATGGGAGGAATGCCAATCATTGGCCAGTAAAAATGGGCCAGGAAAAGGGTAACTGACATCACCAGAAGGGTGGTAAAAAAGCCTGCCCGCAGCATATCTTTTACCGTATAAAGGCCTGCTGTGTAAGTTGTGAGATGGGTGATGGACTGGGTGGGTAAGAATAGCCCCAGGACAGTACCAGAGATGCTGATGAGCCCGAGCCATACGGGATTAATACCTGCAGAGAGGGCCATGGTAAAAACCACGGGCAGCGTAGTAGCCACCATGGATAAGAGATTGGGAAAACCCAGTCGGATAATGGTGAGAGCCAAGAGGAGCGTTATGGCTAAGAACGTAGGATTCATACCTGTTAAGCCGCTAAACAGGTTACCGGCCAGCCATTCAATGGCCTGAGTGGAAGTTAACCCTTGCACCATGGAGAGGCTGGCCCCCAAGAGCATTACCACGCCCCAGTCTACGGTAGCGGCGGCTTTTTTCCAGGTGATGATGTCCATACCCGGAAGCATGGTAGCCAGAGAAACAAGGAGACAGGACTGGGATACGGAAAGATTAATCCTTTCTTCCAAAATCCAGAGTCCAATCATGAGGCCGACCAGCAGGATGATTTTTATTTCTTTGCCCGATAATTTACCAAGTTTTTTTAGTTCATCGTTGATATATTGAACGCCGCCTGGCACATGGGAAACTTCGGGAGGGAACAGTTTTAACATGAGAGGCCACATGAAAAATCCGCTGATCACTGCACCTGGCAGTAAGGCCTCAAGCCAGGAGAGATAGGTCCATTTATGGCCGATGAGGCTTTCAAAAAGGCCTACGGCATAAACCATGGAGAGGGCCCCTGTCATTAAACCCATACTGCCCACCAGAGAAACAAAGGAGACAGAGATCAGCATAGTCTTACCGATATTGCTTCCCGGCTTAAGCTGCATAGCCCGGGTCATTCCCAGGCAAATGGGGGTCATCAGGGCTGCCCGGCCCGATGATGTGGGCAGTAAGAAAATAAAGAAAGTAGTGGAGACAATCACCATGAGTATGGTCAGCCTGGTTTCACCCCGCGCTAACCTGAGCAGGGAGAGGGCTACTCTCCGGTCGAAGCCGCTTTCCTGCATAGCTGCCGAAATAATGAATACACCTAACAAGAGCCAAACTGAGGTATCACCCAGCCCGGCTACAGCCTGAGCAAAGCTAATGACCCCTAACAGGGAAAATAAAACCATAAGCAGGAGAGCGGTTAAGGCCGGGTGCACGGCCTCGGTAGCCCATAAGGCGATGGCATAAAGAATTAGCAGGAGGGAGCGTCTGCCCCCTTCGGATAAACCATCGGGGGCAGGGGGGAGGAGAAATAAGAAGAGGAGGATAGTGCTGGTTAGAAAAATATAAAACTTTTTCTGATCCTTTTTAGTTGTTTTACATTCTAGATTGGCAGCCGTCATTGTACACCTTCGTTTAAATCCCGTTGACAAAGTTCGATGATCCTGTGCAAAGAAGGCAGGGACTCTAACTCCCAGATTAACCGGATTAATTCCTCTTGTTTATTCTTGCTAAGGTAGGGAGCGGTTAAGCTGCGAAACTTATCTTCCAAATCCTCATCGGACAGGGGATTGGCCAGGCTGCCCAGGGCATGTTCCACAAACACCGTCACGGTTTCACCCTTTGATAAATTTGCCCTCAGGATGGCCTGGTCCTCAGCCAACTGATCTCGGGGAACCGCTTTAATTTTACGGCGCAGGTTAACAACCTCTTCATCCTTGACTTTGCTTTCGGCGAATTGCCATTCCCCTGCGGCTCCGTCAATAAGGCCCACAGCTGTACAGTGGTAAACGCTAAACTTGGCCTGCAGGTGATCTTGGGGTTCCGGTTTACCCGTAAGTTCCAGGACCAGGGGGTGAACTTCCAGCGTAATTTCGCTTATGTCGCCGGCGGTGATGCCCTGTTTGCGCAGGCGGATAGCGGCATCAATGGCAGGATGAGTAACAATGCCGCAGGCAAAGGGTTTGTATGTATTCTTCATGAGCTGCCACTCCTGGCCCCAGGGGGCTTCCAGGATAGCAGGACAGGGGGCTTCCGATAATACGTTCAGGTAGCCGCGCTTAGCTTCCAGGGATTGTAGAGAACTGGTAAAGCCCTCCCGGGCTAGAAGTGCTGCCAGGAGACCGTTGGCTGCCGCTTTGCCCGGGTGAAAGGGTTTGGTCATGGTGCCAAACATTTCCCGCAGGCCCGTAGACTGAGTGGCAGCCAGCCCTAAAGCGTAAATCATTTTTTCCTCCGATAAAGCAAGAAGTTTACCCAGTGCGGCAGCAGCTCCGAAAGCCCCGGCTGTTCCTGTGACGTGCCAGCCCCGTTGGTAATGACTTGGACAGATAGCCTGAGCAATACGCTGCTCAGCCTCCACCCCGATGACAAAACTCTCTAAAAAGAGGCGGCCGGGTAAATCCCGGAACTCACACCAGGCAAGAATGGCAGGGAGAACGGGAGCGCTGGGATGGAGGACGGTATCCAGAAGGGTATCATCAAAATCAAAGATATGGGAAGACATGCCGTTTAATAAAGCCGCAAACTGCATATCTATTTTTATAGGCGTTCCCAATAGGGTGGCTTGAGGAGAACTGCCCAGTAGCTTGGCTACCTGAAGTCCCATCTTCACGGAGGGATGGTCATGGGCGCCAATGCATACCCCCAACCAGTTGATAAAGCTCCGTTTAGCCTCATGCAATGTTTCCCCAGGTAAGTCCGCCAGGGGAAAATTCACAATGTTCCTGGCCAATGTTTTCGTAACCATCATCATAAATTCCTTTCCACGCTTTTTTACCTAAAAAACATTGCAATATTTATGCCAAACACCGGAAGGCGGAGGATGGGCAAAAAGAAATATTAGGCGGCCATAATGCTGCCTAATATTGACCTAATAGCGGCTGGTTCAACCTAAATTACCTATAACCTTTTAAGGGTAATCAGCCTATTTTCTTGCCGGGTTTTTATCTCCCTTCTCCCGAAAAAGATTGGCACAAATCTTGCAAATTAGTGGGGCAGGCGCCAATTTTTTACGGGAGGTAAGCTATGGGACTGAATCTAACGCAAAAGATGTTTGCAAATAAGTTAGAGCATGATGTATGGCCGGGGGAAATTTATTACCTGGAACCCGACCTGGTGATGACCCATGACCACCAGGGACCTATGACCATTAGGGAATTTGAATCCATGGGCGACATAAAGGTGTGGAATCCTGCCAAAATCATCTTTGTTATGGACCACCGTACGCCCAGCCAGACACTGACTTCTGTGGAGAACCACCAGAAGTTACGGAAGTTTGCCAAAAAACATGACATTACACGTTTTTATGATGTGGGCGAGGGTATTTGTCACGATCTGGTGGCTGAACATGCCGATGTAAAGCCGGGCATGATTTTTATCGCCACCGATTCCCACACTGTGACCGCGGGGGCCCTGGGTCTTTTCGCCACCGGGATAGGATCCAGTGAAATGGCATCACTTTTCGCCACCGGCAAAGTCTGGCTAAAGGTGCCGGAAACCATTAAGGTTGTGCTCAAAGGTAATCTGCAAAAAGGAGTCATGGGCAAAGATGTGGCTTTATATCTCTTGAAAATCTTAAAAACAGGTGGGGCCGATTACAAAGCCATGGAGTTTGGGGGAGACGGTATAGCCTCCTTAGATATGGCTGACCGGATGTCCCTTTGTAATATGTGTTTAGAAATGGGAGCCAAGAATGCCATCTTTCCCGTAGATGAAGTGACGGTACAGTTTTATAGGGAGAAAGGCCTTGAAATAACTCCCCTGTTCCCCGATGGAGACGCACCCTATGAAAGGGTCATCGAAGTTGATTTGGATAGACTGGAACCCCTGGTTGCCCTGCCTTTCTCTCCTGATAATGTATTTGCCGTAAGCCAGCTGGATAAGGAATACCCTTTAAATCAATCCATTATCGGCACTTGTACGGGCGCTCGCTATGAAGACCTAAAAATTGCGGCTGAGATACTGAAAGGTCGTACTGTCCATAAAGGCACCCGCATGTTGATTGTGCCTGCTACCAGGGCAGCCTGGCTGCGAGCCGCCCGCGAGGGATTACTAGAAATATTCGTCAGTGCCGGAGCCATGGTGAATGTCCCCTGCTGTGGGCCCTGCGGAGCTTACGGCATGGGCGTACTGGCTGAAGATGAAAGCTCCATCACCACGGGAAGCAGGAACTTTGTGGCTCGCATGGGGGCTCCCGGTGCTCTCATCTATCTCTCCAATTCTGCGACGGCAGCGGCATCGGCTGTAGCCGGCAAAATCGTAGACCCACGAAATTACTTATAGGGGGTGTAAGCAAATGACCACAGAGATCAAGGGAAAAGTATTTTGCTTCGGCGATGACATTGATACGGGACAGATTATTCCCGGTAGTTACGTGGTCCTTACGGACCCCTATGAATTAGCTTCCCATGTCTTTGAGGATGTGGCGCCGGAATTTCGCAGCCAGGTGGAACAAGGTGATATTATCGTGGCAGGTAAAAATTTTGGTACCGGCTCCAGCCGCGAACATGCTCCTAAGGCTATCAAATATGCGGGCATTAGTGCCGTGATTGCCAAATCTTTTAGCCGGATTTTCTATCGCAACGCCATTAATATCGGCCTCTTGGCCATTGTTTTACCGGAGGCCGATAAAATAAGTAAGGCCGATCGCCTGACCATTCTCCTGGAGCAGGGGAAAATCCGGAATCACACCAAAGGTGAAGAGTATAACTTTGCTTTACCTCCCCAGATAATGCTGGATATTTTTAATGCCGGGGGGATTATTCCCTACACCTTAAACGTTCTGAAGACCAGATGCTAAAGGAGGAAAAAACGTGGCCCACTATAAATTAGGAATTTTAAAAGGTGATGACATTGGATTGGAGATTGTTCCCGTAGCCGTTGAGGTGTTAAAGGCCGCAGTAGAAAAATACCCCAGTGTAAACATTGAATGGGTTGAACTGCCTATCGGTTATCCCTCATACCTGGAAACAGGGGAAACCCTGCCGGAAAAGACTTTACAGACCCTCTACGATCTGGATGGGTGGCTCCTGGGGCCTATTGGTCATATGGCCTATCCTAAAAATGATCCTAAGGCCATCAATCCTCATCCCATTTTACGTCGCCAGTTTGATCTGGTTAGCAATATCCGACCGGCCAAATCACATCCCAGCCTGCCCTGCCTCCATCAAAATGTAGATATAGTTATCGTAAGAGAGAATAATGAGGGGTTTCAGCCCGACCGCAACATGTATAAGGGTACGGCTGAATTTATGCCTACACCCGATATGGCCTTATCCATGCGCGTCATTACCCGCAGGAATTCTCAAATGGCTGCCCGGACAGCCTTTGACCTGGCCCGCCAGCGCAATGGGCAAAAGAAAGTGACGGCCATCCACAAAAATACCGTTTTTAAACTAACCTGTGGCTTGTTTGTGGATTCCTGCCGCGAGGTTTCCCAAGAATACCCCGATATTACCTTTGAAACAATGGTCGTTGATACCTTTGCCATGAATCTGGTGATGCGGCCCCAAAAGTACGATGTGGTGGTTTCCAGCAACATGTTCGGAGATATTTTGACCGATGAGGCTGCGGGTTTGGTAGGGGGGTTAGGCATGGCTCCCGGTCTCTGCGTAGGTCCGCAATATGTGATGGCCCAGGCTACCCACGGCTCAGCACCTGATATCGCCGGGAAACATATTGCTAATCCTTATGCTATGGTTATGTCCGGCCAAATGATGTTATCCTGGCTGGGCAATAGAAAGGGTGATCAGGATGCTGTTAAGGCTGCCTTGGAAATTGAAAAGGCGGTGATAAAAGTTTTAACGGAACTGACCCACGTGACTCCCGATTTAGGCGGTAAATCCTCAACAGAGGAAATGGGTGAGGCAATTTGCAAAGAGATTAGGGCCCTAACCTAATTTAGGTTAGCATTAGGCAAAATATTTTATTAGGTTCTTTTTAGGCAGCCTAATAAGGTAATCATTCTTTTTCCGGGAAAGGGATTAACCTACGTCAATCTAGTAAAGTCCTGTATTCCGGATAATAGGTTAAATTGGTTCAGGATGACACTAAATTTGGCATATATTTTGCAGTAATAAATTTGCAAACATTGAGAATTACTTAAATAATCGGAAAAGCCCAACGGTTCTTAGTTTTAGAGGCGGGAGGTTTAAAAGATGGGCTTAACGGTAACGGAAAAGATTATAGCCAATAAAGCGAACCTTGCCACAGTGACTCCCGGCCAGATTGTAGAAGCTTCGGTGGATGTGGCTTTTATCCATGATAATAACGGACCTATCACGCTGAAACAATTTTCCAGATTGCCTAGGACACAAGTGTGGGACCCATCTAAGGTACACTTCATCTTAGACCATCATTCCCCTGCCACAACCCATAGAGCGGCCCAACATCACCAAAATATCAGGGAGTTTGCCTTCAAATATGGAATCAAGGTCTGGGAGGTGGGAAGAGGTGTTTCCCATCCCGTCATGGCTGAAGAAGGGTATGCACGGCCCGGCAGGCTGATGGTGGGGACAGATTCCCATACAGTAGGTTTAGGAACCTTCGGCTGTCTGGCTACAGGGATTGGCTCCACAGAAATGGCGGGTGTTTTAGCTACAGGTAAAATATGGTTGCAGGTACCTGAAACGATTAAGATTGTACTCAATGGACATTTGCCTTTTGGCGTTAGCGCCAAAGATGTGGCGTTACTCCTTCTCAAGCATTTCGGACCGTTCTTTCTCAATTATATGGCCGTAGAAATGGAGGGCGATCTTCTCCAAGACCTTTCGGTGGAAGAAAGAATGGCTATTACCATTATGGGGCTGGAAATGGGCGTTAAAAATGCCGTCATGCCTGTTGATGATACAGTTCTTAATTACCTGAGAACAGATGAGACAAGGGAGACAGTTTATACAGCTGATAATGATGCCAGGTATGCTTCGATCCTGAATTTTGATGTGGGGCAGCTGGAGCCCATGGTAGCCACTCCCGGGTTACCGACTAATGGTGTTACGGTTGGGGAGGTTGAGGGCACAAAAATTAACCAGGCCACTCTGGGTTCTTGCTCCGGTGCCTTTTATCATGACCTTTTACAGGCTGCGGAAATAGTGAAAGGTAAGAAGGTGCATCCCCAGGTCCGTTTTGTCATCGTCCCCAATACCTCAAGGGTAGTGACCCGGGCGGCTCAGACAGGGGTTCTGGCTACTTTGCTGGAAGCAGGCGCTATCATCAGTTCCCCTTCGTGTGGCACCTGTGCAGGCTATGAAGTGGGCTGCCTTGCTCCTGGTGAAGTTTGCATCTCGACTACCACCCGCAATATGGAAGGGCGTATGGGTCCAGGGGGAAAAATCTACCTGGCCAGTGCCCGTACCGTAGCCGCTTCCGCTTTGACTGGATATATCACTGATCCACGTAACCACTTGGGGGGTGATGCCCATGGCAGCTGAGGAAAAAACTGGGACAGGTAGAGTTTGGAAATATGGTGATAACATCAGTACGGACCACATCTTACCCTCCAGGTTTATGACTCAGGTAGAGCCCCATGAATTAGCGGCCAATTGCATGGCTGGTGCTGATCGGGACTTTGCCAAAAAAGTTAAACCTGGTGATGTTTTGGTAGCTGGTTATAACATTGGTTATGGTTCCAGCCGGGAACAGGCACCTCAGGCCCTCAAATATGCAGGAGTAAGTGCGGTCATCGCTAAATCTTTTGCCCGGATATTTTATCGCAACTGCTATAACGTAGGACTTCCCGCTATCTCCTGTCGGGAATTTGTGGATGAAGTCTCGGAAGGTGATTTGGTGGAAGTGGACCTGAAGGAGGGGAGCATCACTAACAAAACAACGGGGAAAAGCTATCACTTCATTAAACCACCGGAGTTTTTACTGGATTATATTCAATTAGGTGGTCTCATCCCTTACCTGGAGAAACTAATGGCTCAAGGGGTAAAAAAGGAAAGGGGACACACCTGCTTATCTGAGAAGTTACTAGTTACTAGTGATTATTGTCGGACTTCGGAAGTCGGAAAACGGAAATCGGAAAAAAGGGACAGGAATGTCCCCCAAAAAATAAATTAAAGCGGGAGGAATGCGTTGATGAAAGGAAAATCCAAAATAAAATTGGCCCTAGCCTTAGGTCTGGTCTTTTTGCTGATTTTCTCTGCCGGTTGTGGGGCCAAGAAAGAAACCAAGGCTCAGTGGCCCAGTAAAGACATCACCCTGATCTATCACTCCAAGCCCGGTTCCGGCGGTGATATTTTCTTGCGTTCCCTGGCCAAACCTATGGAAAAAGCCCTGGGCAAAGCTGTTGTTGTTGACAACAAACCGGGTGCAGGTGGTTTAAACGCCTGGAAACCCGCGGCTGAAGCGAAAGACGGCCATACCTTCCTGGGAGTATCCTCCACCATCATTACTGCACCCATTCTTAATAAGATGCCTGTAGATTACAAGAGTTTTGACCCGATAGCCATGATGTTTGTTGATCCTATGATTCTTTTTGTCAAAGCTGATGCCCCTTGGAACACTATCCAGGAGTTTATCGCCGATGCCAAAAAGAATCCTGGCAAATTTAATATAGCCGGTGGTGTGCCCGGAGAATTAGGTTTCGTAGCAGGTATGATGCTCATGGAAAAGGCCGATATCAAGTTTAATGTTGTTCCTTTTGAATCCGGCGGAGATGCCGTAGTGTCTGTTATGGGTTCTCATATTCACGGAGCCATCGGTGAATATGGTGAAACAGCTTCTGCCATTGAGGCTGGTAAGGTCAAGGTACTGGTAGGCTTCAACCCTGTACCCGGAACAAAAATTCCCACCGTCAAGGATGCAGGCCTGGATATTGAAATTGAAAAATTTCGTGGTGTTTTAGCACCCAAAGGAACACCCAAAGAAGTTATAGACAAGTTAATAGATGCATCTAAAAAGGCTTTAGAGGATCCCGAATTTAAAAAGTATTATGAAAATCTCAAACTACAGCCTGTCTTTAAACCTGGTGCAGAATTTACCAAGGTAATGGAGGCCCAGGATGCTCAAATAAGAAAATACATGTCAAATAAATAACCTGAGAAGGATGTGGGCGGGTTTTCCCGCCCTTTGCCTCAAAGGAGGGACAAAGCATGTTTAAACGGGATGACTATATTGTAGGGATTGCCTCAATTCTCATCGGGATTTTCATTATTATCCAGTCGGCGGGCTTGAAGGTAAAAACCTCCCTGGACCCGGCCGGTCCCGAAGCCCTGCCGGTTATTGTGGCCTGGGGGATGATTATTATCGGCATTATTCACCTCATTGGGGCCTGGTATGCTAATAAGGCGTTGGGGGAAAGGACTTCCAGTCCGAGTATCAAACAAAAAATTGAGGACTATAAATCGGTTGTAGCTATGGTAGTTATAAGTTTAGCCTATGCCGGCCTGATGGAAATTTTAGGCTATTTAATTCTTACACCGCTCTTAATCGGTTCCATCCTTTGGGTGGTTAATATGCGGGATCTTAAGAAAATCTGTAAAATCAGCATAGCGATGACTGCTATTCTTTATGTGGTATTTGCCTTCGGCTTGCAGGTGGATTTTCCTTTGGGCTTTATAGAAGAATTGCTTTAGGAGGGAATTTTATGTGGGAAAGTTTTTTAATCGGCGTTAATACCGTTTTTCAGCCCGAATCCCTCCTGGCTATTGCCGTCGGGGTTTTATGGGGAATTATCGGGGGGATGATTCCCGGGATTAATGCCAGTATCGCTATGGCCTTGCTGCTTCCCTTCACCTGGGGTATGGAACCTGCCACGGCCGTGATGCTCCTGGCGGGAGTATACTGCGGTGGGGAATATGGCGGCTCTATCCCGGCTATTCTCATCGGAACCCCAGGAACTACGGCTGCTGCCTGTACGGTTATTGACGGTTACGAACTGCATAAACAGGGGAGGACAGGAGAGGGGCTCTATACTTCCTTGCTTGCTTCCTGTTATGGCGGTCTTTTAAGTGCTCTGGTCCTCATTGTTGTTGCCGTACCTTTAGCGGCTGTAGCCCTCTCTTTCGGACCTTCGGAGTATTTTGCCCTGGCTGTAATGGGCTTAACTCTGATCTGTTCCCTGGGAGGAAAAAACGTATTCAAAGGCATTCTGGCCGGTATTTTCGGCATTTTTGTGGCTACCGTCGGTTTTGATCCTTTTGCCGGCGTACCTCGTTTTACCTTCGGTTCTTTATCCCTGGCGGAAGGATTTGAAATGATTTCCGTCATGATGGGACTTTTTGCTATGTCGGAACTCTTCCAGCAGGCTCAGGAGATAAAATCCGGCGATGAGGCCTTTGTCCTGCAGAGCCAGGTTAAAACAACTTTCCTAAAATGGAAACAGATCAGGGAAATCTTCCCGGTGGCCACCATTTCCTCAATTATGGGGATTATTATCGGCGCCCTCCCGGGCGTGGGGGCTACTACTGCAGCCTTTGTGGCCTATAGTGAAAACAAGCGCTGGAGTAAAGACGGTCACACCTTCGGTAAGGGCAACATTAAAGGTGTGGCTGCCCCCGAAGCCGCCAATAACGGGGCCACAGGGGGGGCCATGGTGCCTTTCTTGGCTCTGGGTATTCCTGGGTCAAACTCTACCGCTATATTGTTGGGAGCCCTGATGATTCACAGCGTAAACCCAGGTCCCACTCTTTTTGAGAAGAACCCGGAGATTCCTTATGGCATTTTCGGTGCCCTCATTGTGGCCAATATCATGATGTTTTTCTTAGGTTTTCTGGCTATTAAACTGGCCATCAAAGTAACAAATCTATCCAAGCCCGTGCTCATTGCCGTTATTACTGCTTTGGTTTACACGGGGGCTTATGCCTACAGCGCCGATGCCTTTGATATTATTGTAACCCTGGCTTTTGGTGTACTGGGCTTTATTATGAAGAAGTACGGCTTACCCCACACTTCCACGGTATTAGGCTTTGTACTGGGCTTTATTATGGAAGTCAACTTCCGCCGTGCCCTCATTGTTACCCAGGGTGACTATTTCGCGGCCCTGTTCAATTCCAAGTTGAGTACAGTGATTTTGCTTATCGCCCTTATTTCCGTCACTGTTTCTATCTGGCAGAACTTGAAGAAACCGGTGGATGTGGGGAATATCAGCGCTTAGAAGTATCTTTCTATTTCGCTATGCTCCGATAGGGAACGTTTGTGGCAAAACCTTCATTCTGATTGATAATTTCAGGGTAGAATGTAGGTTTCCAAACAAAATTAAAAATGATATTAAAGAAGGGAGTTTAGGGATGACAGTCATAAACAAGGAAAAATGTACGGGATGTAAAATCTGCCAAATTTACTGCACAGTAGACGCCATCCATTATGCCGACGGTAAGTGTTACATTGACCAGGACAGGTGTACCGAGTGTTACGTTTGTCTCCGGCAAAAAGTATGTCCCAGGGGTGCCATCGAGCCTGTTGAACTTGATAATTTTTACAAGCAGTTCCAGCATGTGATGAGTGATCCTGTGGAGAACCATGGGGTGACAGGGGTTACAGGCCGGGGTACGGAAGAAGTAAAAACCAATGACGTTTCCGGAAGAGTGAAAAGAGGCGAAGTAGGTATTGCTATTGATATGGGACGACCTGGTATGGGAGTTTATCTCCGTGATGCGGAAAAGGTGGCTATGGCTATTGTCAGGGCTGGGGCCAAATTGGCTCCGGCGGAGCATACACCACTGGCAGCCTTGATGCCGGACTTAAGTACGGGAAAACTGGTGGACGAATGTCATCACTACCATCTGCTTTCTGTCATTGTTGAGGCTAAATGCCGGGAGGACCAGTTAAAAGATGTGCTGCAGGCCCTCCAGCAGGTGGAAAAGGAAATCGAGACGGTCTTCTCCCTGGGGCTGATCATGAGGGTTGACGAAAAAGGTCAGAATAAGACTCTAAAGGTCCTGGATGAACTGGGAATACCCCAGCCCCACCGCGGCAAAGTAAATGTGGGCTTAGGCCGTCCATTATGCACTGAATAGGAGGTAAAAGGAGATGACACATTCGCTGCACCGTTCAGGCGATATAGAGTCTCAAAAGAAAGACTTTAACTGGTTTATGTACCAGACTAAAGGTGTCAATGACAAAAATATCAAACCCAAGGCCCTGGAATTTATCGCTGCCGCAGAGGCTGTTGGTTCGGAAAACTGGGGAGATGTGAAAACCGGTCCTATTACCCAGTACTCAGTTGAGGAAATTAAGGAGAGAATTAGCGATAAGTCCCGTATCCGTGGTGTCTTTACCAGAAGGGAACAAGTAGTGGAATTTCTCAAGCGAATAAAAGAAAAAGACCTGGGGCAGTCCGTGGTCATCACCGGTGTATTGTCAGAAGTGCTCCCTGCTTGTGAAGAAGCGGGCGTTACTCCTCACTCCATCAACTATTCCCTGGGGGTGTGGGGTAAAAAAGATAACCTGCCCGATGATGTAACTCTTTCCATTACTACCATGTGCGGCCACCACATGATACCGCCCAAATTTGTCAAGCATATCATGGAACAGGTTGAAAAAGGCCGGCTCACAGCGGAACAGGGGGCCATTAAACTGGCCAACTTCTGTTACTGCGGTATCTTTAACCAGGTGCGCTGTGCTGATATCATACAAAAGAACATCAAGAAATAATTCCAAGGTAAAACACCCATATAGCTGCATTTTAAAGATAGGGCGATTGAAAAACTCCTTAAATAAGGGTTTACTGTCGCCTCTTTTTCTAGGATTATATAAGTAATCCCACATAGGGCACCTGACATTATTTGTAACTTTTAAGAGGAGGTTAGAAGGTTGCATAAACATTATTTAGAACTGGAGACACCGGCCCTTCTGGTCAATAAGCCTATCATGGAAGATAATATTCGCATGATGATAGACAAAGCCCGGGAAGCTGGAGTAAAATTACGCCCCCATACCAAGACTCACCGTACGCCTAAAGCTGCTAAATTACAGGTGGAGGCGGGAGCCCATGGTATTACTGTAGCCAAAGTGGGTGAGGCAGAGGTTATGGCTGGCGAGGGACTTCAAGATATATTTATTGCCAATGAGATTTACGGTGATGGCAAATTTTTACGGTTGCGTGACCTTAACCGGCAAGTGAGAATAGCTGTAGGTGTTGATAACCGGGAACAGGTAGAAGCCCTTTCCCGTGTTTTTGCAGGGGAAAACAAACCCCTGGATGTATTGATTGAAATCGAAACAGGTGAAGAAAGAACAGGTGTGCTTACAGGGGAAGATGCTCTCTCTTTGGCCAGGTTAGTCACTGAGTCTCCGGGCTTACGCTTGAGAGGAATTTTTTCTCATGAAGGACACACTTATGGGGCCTCCTCGCCAGAGATGTGTGCTGAACTGTTTAGGAAAAGCCAGGAAGATACCCTGACCATGGCCGAGATCTTAAGACAAAACGGGATTCCTGTGGAGGAAGTGAGTATAGGGGCTACTCCTTCTTTAATGCACGGTAAAATTCTCCCGGGCATTACAGAGATTAGGCCAGGGACCTATATCTACATGGATGCTGCCCAGGGTCACGCTCTTGGCGATTACAGTCGCTGTGCCCTGACCATCCTGGCTACCGTCATCTCCAAACCTACAGCAGAAAGGGTGGTGGTGGATGCGGGGGTCAAGGCTTTAACTGCCTTTACCCGGGCCCAGGGCATCTGTCATACCCCTGGGTACGGCTTGGTGAAAGGCTTCAACGACTTGAGACTGAAAAAACTGTACGATGAACACGGGATTATCCTTAGTGCTGAGGCCAACAGCAAACTGCAGATTGGGGATAAAATAGAAATTATTCCTAACCATGCCTGTCCTACCTGCAATCTCTATGATAAGATCTACGTTATCGAAAATGAAAAGGTAGTCGATGAGTGGCCCATCCTCTGCCGGGGTAAATCCCAGTAAGGAGGAGCTAAAAATGACGGAAGTTATCGTGTTAACTGACCGGGACGTAGAAACCCTTGTTACTTTCGAAGAAACAATGGAAGTAGTGGAGAAGGCTTTTGCCCACTGGACCCTGGGCCAAAGCCATGTTTTCCCCGTAGTCCGGGAAGAAATAAAAAAACATCAGGGGATTTTCGGCATCAAGAGTGGTTACCTGGAAGAACAGGAGGCCCTGGGTTTTAAAGCAGGTGGCTTTTGGGTTAATAACAAAGCTAAGGGTCTTACCAATCATCAATCGACCATGGTCTTGTTCGACCCCGCAACGGGACAGCCCCAGGCTTTAGTGGCTGCCAACTTCGTCACCAAGATCCGAACAGCAGCCCTGGGTGCTCTGGGCTTAAGATACCTGGCCCGGCCTGACAGTAGAGTTTTAGCGGTCATCGGTGCAGGTCTCCAGGGGAGGAACCAGTTGGAAGCTGCTCTAAAAATTTTGCCGGGTGTCCGGGAATTTTATCTTTATGATATTTACCATGCCAGTGCCCTGAAACTCGCCCAGGACTTACGCCATTACCCCCAGGAAATAAAAGTTGTTACCCATCCGGAGGAGGCTTGCCGGGCTGCCGATGTAATTATTACAGCGGCTTCCAGCTATCAGGCCATCGTGATGGCTCCCTGGATTAAACCTGGCACCCATATCAATGCCATCGGTACAGACACCCGGGGAAAACAGGAATTAGACCCTGAGATTTTTCCAGTGGCCAAAGTAGTCGTTGACAGTA
>JAIHAN010000067.1 GCA_020054815.1 Peptococcaceae bacterium
TATTTATGAACTTCCTTAGAAAACTCAACGAGAACTTTGAAGAATATGTGTGTGTAATTTTATTTTCTTTAATGATTTTTTTTACTTTTTCCCAGGTTCTGGCCCGGTTTGTCTTTAACTTTTCCCTGGCCTGGACTGAAGAACTGGGAAGGTATGCTTTTGTCTGGTTGGTATATATGGCGGCGGCGGCAGCCATAAAACATGCGCGTCATATCAGGGTTGAAATACTTATTGTACTGTTTAAAGGAAAACTGCGTTCTCTGATGTTTATTGTGGCAGACACTATTTGGCTGATTTTTTCTTTATACCTGGTGCGGGACGGCATTACGGTGGTTTCCATGGTTATGGGGCACGGTCAAACTTCTCCCGCGGTAGGCGTTCCTATGGGCTGGATATATACAATTATTCCCTTCGGCTTTGCCATCATGTCCCTGCGTCTTATCCAGCGTTTATTCACAGATATTAAATCACTATTCCGGGCTCCTTCATCGCAGCCGGAAGTATAAAGGCAAAGGAGGGTAGCATCATGTCTATACCGGCAATATTAGGAATTGCCTTAGTGGTAACTATGCTCCTGGGGGTTCCCATTGCCATTGCCATCGGGGTATCCACGATGGCGGCACTGATGGCTGGGGGTATTCCCACTACTTTTTTAGCCCAGGGGGCCTTTACTTCAGTAGATAATTTTCCTTTAATGGCCGTACCTTTCTTTATCCTGGCCGGAACATTAATGGAAACAGGCGGATTATCCCAGCGCATTGTCAACGTGGCTTCCCGGCTTATGGGTAATGTGACGGGGGGATTAGCCATTGTCACAGTAATGGCCTGTATGTTTTTCGCCGCTATTTCCGGGTCCGGCCCGGCTACGGTGGCCGCCATCGGGGGCATTATCATCCCGTCAATGATCAAACGTGGCTATGGGCGGGATTATGCCGGGGCTGTGGCTTCTTCCGGCGGGTCCCTTGGTATTCTTATTCCCCCCTCCATTCCCATGATCGTTTATGGTATTGTTGGCAATGTCTCCATAAGCAGTATGTTTATTGCCGGGATCATACCCGGAATTTTAGTAGGTCTGGCCCTCATGCTTGTCTCCTACATTATTGCCAGGAAGAGAGGCTACACGGGGTCTGGAGAAAAGTTTAGCCTGGCTGAACTGGGAAAAGCTGTCTGGGAAGCAAAGTGGGCCTTGTTTGCTCCCATTCTCATCTTAGGTGGGATTTATGGGGGTATTTTTACTCCCACGGAATCTGCAGTAGTCGCTGTGGTTTATGGTATGATTGTGGGACTCTTTATTTATAAAGAACTTACCTGGAAAGACCTGCCTAAGTGCTTTATTAATGCAGCCCTCACCGTAGGAGCAGTCATGATCATCCTGGGCACCTCCACGGCTTTTGGCCGGCTGATTACCATGTACCAGGTACCGCAGGCTGTGGCCAGTCTCATAGGTGGGATTTCTCAAAACAAATATGTCGTCCTGATGCTAGTCAACTTTCTTTTTCTAATCACGGGAACCTTTATGGAAACCCTTTCTCAGGTAATCATTTTTACTCCATTGTTGCTGCCTGTTGTAACCTCCCTGGGTGTGGACCCCATTCATTTTGGCATCCTCCTGGTGATGGGAGCGGAGATTGGTTTTCTCACACCGCCTTTAGGTGTTAACCTTTTTGTGGCTACCGGTATTGCCAAGGTTTCCCTGGAAGAGGTATCCAAAGCTGTGATACCCTTTATTATAGCTCTTTTTGCCGTAATAGTGCTCATTACCTTTGTTCCTCAGATCGCCCTGTTTTTACCCCAGGTGCTGGCAAAATAATATACTATAATTTGGATTAGAAAGAAAAAGTCAATGGTTTTGAAGGAGAATCGCTATGCAAAACTTGAGCTATTAAAGAAAATACTGGAGTGCGGCAAGTTTTGCGCTTATAAACTGATCAGTGAATACCTTGGCACCACTTTTACGGGTTGTAAACATATGAACATATCAATTAGAGGAGCAGAAGATGCTCCTCTTAAACAATAACAACAATAACTTAGTAACTTATGTGCCAGGCACCGCTTTGGTTTTACCTATTTCCACCAGACCCCTTAAGAGGATGTCCCTCCCCAAAGGCCTGACCTCACAGTACTGGCTTAGTGTTTGGACAAAGCAAGGGTTTTCCGCCAATCCCCCGGAAAGGTACAAAAGGTCTGGAGACTGGCAGAATTGATAGGTATGAAAGGCCATGCCGTTTAAGAATTTGGCCACACTTTCTGCAGGTGAACAGCCTTTATTGATTTCGTCGAAAATCTTTTCCATTCCCAGCAACCCACAGGTAACCTGAATTTTTTCCCTGCTGGGACTTAACTCGCTATAGTCCAGACCGTAGTAACGGCCCAGGAGTTCTACCGTGAACCCCAGATTACCCCCGCAGCTGGTATTCCAGTCAAGGCTGATAACCTTGCGGTCCCTGATGACAATGTATTTAGTATCTCTGCTGCCGATGTCCACAACGGTAAAGTTGTCTTCCTTTACCAGGCTAAGGGTTCCGTGGGCCAGGGCCATCAGTTCATTGACGTACAGGCCACAGCGGTTTTTGGCGGCATGGCCTGTAGCGATATCAAACCTTCTGGTCTTATCCCGCAGCATTTCCTGGGTGGGGATAATCTCCAACTTCCCGTGGGGATAAAGAATCTTTGTATAGGTGGAGCCGCCGTCGCAGTAGATCATTTAACCTGCACCTCTTCAGAAAGTCTTGCCGGCCAGACCAAGAAAGGCCTGGAGTTTTGCTTCTGTGGAACTGGTAATGGAAGCATGGGCTTCAATATGGAGTCCCCCTATCCTTTTTGCCCAGTAAGCGGCCATGAATTCTTTGTCGCAAAAGCTCTGAGTAAAGAAAACCGTGGGTATGGGGGGAAAAACTTGCCACTCAAGATCAACCCGGCCTGGTATGCCCAGTTCCACCAGTTTGGTCCAGCCCTCAATGCGCGTATGGGGAGGAAAATGATCCAGGATGCTTAAATCACGGGGCGGGACACCATGAAAGATAAATTGGGGGTCTTTCATCTGCCGTTCTTGATAGTAAGCTTCTTCCTCCCTGGTGAGGGGTCTATAAACCAGTTCCATAATGCGGTTGACCCGTGGCCCTAAAGGGCCGGCGGCATTGGAAATCAAGGCTGGTCTTAAGGGAGACGTATTGGTGTTGGTGGCATTGATCACCGGGAACCCTTCACTGGCTAAAATGGCTGCCACATTGCGTCCCTGTTCACACTTATCCGGCCCCGTGGTGGCGATGAGAAAATCCAGGCAGTCCTTTAACCCGCAGGCATTAGCCACGATATCCTGGATAATATGGCATGTTGTTTGAGGGAGAAAAATGGAGGGGGTTTGGCTATCCCGGGGTATATCTAAATCAATAAAGGTAAAATGATTAGCGGCCAGGATATCCATGGTTCTCTGGTCAGGCTGTCCCCAGAAACCAACACAGTAATGCCGGCCTTTTTCTTGTACCAGTGATTTTAATTGGGTGTAATATGCTGTTTTGTCTACAAGGGTAATATCCAGGAGCATATCTTATGCTTCTCCTTTACTGGCCGGGGCGCAGCATTCTTCTCTCTCACCCAGGAAGCGAGTCAGATAAATTAAGGGTATGGTGAAGATGGTGGTTCCCAGTTTTACCAGGTACTGTCCTTTGATTAAGGGAAGTAAAGGCATTAACCCGGCGAAGGCGATGGTAATAAAGACCAGGGTATCCACGAAAAGGCTTACACTGTTAGAAGCTAAAACCCTGAGCCAGGGGGCAGCCTTATCTTTCAAGAGATGGTAAAAAATAATATCGATGTTACTGGAGAGATAATAAGCCGTCAGGGAGGCCAGCGTAATGCGGGGAGTATTGGCCAGGGTTGTTACGAAAGCCTCTTGTCCTTGCCAAAAAACCGGAAAAGGAAGACGAATGGCAAAGGTGACATAGAAAGCCAGGAGCAGGTTGGCCAGAAAAGCGCCCTTGACGATGCGCCGGGCTTCCTCTTTGCCTAAGACCCTGTTGATCAGGTCCAGCAGGGTATAGCTTACGGTAAAGATATAGACGGCGGCGGGAACCACAAGCCCCCCTGCTGTTGTCAGCTTGCCGGCAGTGATATTGGCAATCAGTTCACAGGCCACATACAGGGTCACCAGGATAACGGGGTATTTTTTCATGAGACTCTCCTCCTTAAAGTAGAATAAAAGAAAAAATAAGCGCCGGGCAGAAAAAACCGGCGCTACATGACTTGCTCAATGCAGTTTTGGTAACGCAGGTGGCTGCCACTGCGTATGAAATTGTGTACTAATCTAAAATAGCACGGAAATTGTGATTAGGCAATAGCCTGGTTTATTTTATTAGAGCTTCTTTCATTTTTTGGGGAACATTCATTTTTTCCAGGGCTGCCAGCAAGGGGAAAGCCAGGATACCGCCCCCAGCCGCCTGGGTAACATTACCAACAATGCCTAATACGGCAGTGGCAAACCCATACAGTAAAGTTTCGTAGGCCAGATAGCCCCCTACCATGATGGTTCCTCCTAAAGCGACCCCCAGGACATAACCAAAAGTTTTTCTTGTTAGGGTACTGCTGCTTCTTGCGATAATGTGATAACAATAACCGACAACAAGAGCATCAAGGCCTTTAATCACAAAAGTAGCCGGAGCGTAAATCCCGTAACCCGAAGCAACATCCGCCAGCAGCGATCCTAAGGCAGCGGCCAGACCACCTGCTACAGGCCCCAACAAAATCCCGCTGAGATAAACCATGCTATCGCCGATATGAATGTAACCTTTGGTGGGCGTTGGCACCTGGATTAACATGGTGCCCACCATTACCAGGGCAGCCATTAAGCCTGAGAGAGCCAGTTGTTTTGTCTTGAACCGTTGCATCTTCAAAAACCTCCTAAACATTGCACTGAAAAATTGTATTAGGTATAATGTAATAAACATCTGGCTATTTTAAAAGTGACAGTTTTATCTAGATTTAAAAGGACAGATAGGTGATTGCTATGCTCCAGTTTGCTGTTAGCCTCGATAGTACAGAAAAAATCCCACTCTATATACAGTTGTATCATTATATAAAAAATGAAATAATTACCGGACGTATTGAACCCAACACCAAACTGCCTTCTATCAGACAGCTGGCTGCTGGGTTAAACATGAGCAGGACGACCATTGAGTCTACCTATCACCAGCTTTTAGTGGAGGGGTATATCAAAAGCGAACCCAAAGTTGGTTATTTTGTCAGTACTATTGCCATCAATGAGTTTGCGAAATTAAAACTCCCAAGTATTTCACCGGGTAACATGGAGCAAGAAAAGATGGAACACGCTACTTTCTATGATTTCCGCAGCGATTATGTTGACCGGGAAGGTTTTGATTTTTCCCTCTGGAAAAAATATATCAACAAGGCTCTAAAAAGCAGTGAACGTTTCCTGTCCTACGGTTCTTACCAGGGAGAATATGAACTGCGCAAAGAAATTGCTAAATACATTCACCAGTCAAGGGGTGTTATCTGCAGTCCCGAACAAATTGTGGTCGGAGCAGGGGTACAAAGTTTACTGAACATCTTATGTGCTATTTTAAAACCCGGCTATGATTCTGTTGGCTTTGAAGAGCCCGGTTTTAAGAAGGGGCAGCGGGTCTTTAGAGACCATAATTTCAAGATCATACCCATAAGACTGGAAAATGACGGGCTTGATGTAAAGTGTCTCTCGGAAAGCGGGACAAAAATTGTCTATGTAAGCCCCTCCCACCAGTTTCCCATGGGTTCTACCATGTCTATCAACAAAAGAATCCAGCTTTTAAATTGGGCTCATGTTAATCAGGGGATTATTATTGAGGATGATTACGACAGCGAATTGAGGTATTTCGGCAGGCCTATTCCCTCCCTGCAGGGCTTGAATAATGGGGCGAATGTTGTCTACCTGGGGACCTTTTCCAAGATTCTCTTGCCTTCCTTAAGAATAAGCTATATGGTTTTGCCTCAGGACATCTTAGAGCGGTTTAAAGGAGAAATCAGCCAGTATAACCAAACTTCTTCTAAAATAGAACAAATAGCCCTCTCCTTATTTATGAAAGACGGCCTCCTGGAAAAGCACATCCGTAAATTAAGAAAGATTTACGCTAAGAAGAATCAATTGTTAATTGATGCCATCAACAAGATAATGGGTAACCGGGTAAATATCCTGGGCAAAGAAACGGGACTGCATATTTTGCTGGCCGTAAAAACTCACTTAAGTTTAGAGGAGATTGTGGGGCGGGCTGAGCAAGCAGGGGTGAAGGTAATTCCCATCTCCCATTACTTTATGAATAGTTCGGGTCTTCACTATCCTCTCATCCTGCTTTCCTATGGCGGGATTTCCAGGGAGCATATTGAACCGGCGATCAAACTTTTATGTAAAGTTTGGTTCGGGTGTGATACTACAAAATAATGTAAGTTGCATTTTTCTTCTACATGTTATATATTTGAAATGACAAGTTCATATTTCCTTCGGGGACAGGTGCAATTCCGTACCGGCGGTAATCCACAGCAAGGTGGCAGCCCGCGAGCCGCAAGGCACGACTCCGGTGAGATTCCGGGGCCGACAGTTAAAGTCTGGATGGGAGAAGGGTGAAAAGGGTCTATTTAGGCTTGCTGTTTTGCGTGTTTATTCTATTCCCGGGGGAAAACTATCCCTCGGGATTTATTTTTTTCTACATATGTACAGGAGGTCCGGTATGGATGTTGGTTATATGAAAATGGCTCTGGAACTGGCCCAGAAGGCCCAGGGGCGTACAAGCCCCAACCCCATGGTAGGGGCTGTGGTAGTGAAAGATGGCAACATCGTGGGGACAGGCTATCACCAAAAAGCGGGTACACCCCATGCTGAAGTTCATGCCTTAAATGATGCAGGGGAAAGAGCTTATGGGGCCGACCTTTATGTCACTTTAGAACCTTGCAACCACTTGGGACGGACCCCGCCGTGCACAGAAGCCATTATCAGGGCGGGGATTAAACGGGTCTTTGCAGCCCTGCGGGACCCTAACCCCCTGGTCAGCGGCAAGGGTATTGACAGGTTAAAGGCTCATGGTATTGAGGTGTATGAAGGGCTTCTGGAAGATGAAGCACGTAAGGTAAATGAGGTTTTCTTGAAGTATATCCGGACAAAATGGCCCTTTGTAGCCTTAAAAACCGCTACTTCCCTCGATGGCAAGATTGCTACAGAAAGGGGAGAATCCCAGTGGATTACGGGGCAAGAAGCCAGGCTGCGGGGGCACTGGCTCCGCAACATCTATGATGCCATTTTGGTGGGAATTGGTACGGTGATGGCTGATGACCCCAGTTTGACCTGCCGTCTCCCTGATCAGGAAGGGCGTGACCCTATCCGGATTATCGTGGATAGCAAGCTTTCCATTGATGAAGGGGCACGTGTCCTAAATCTACATTCGCCTGCCCCTACGATAATTGCCACAACAACTCAGGCTAATGTCGATAAGCTGAGCCGGATTGAAAAGAAAGCACCTGTTTTAGTAGTAAATGAAGGAGAGCAGGTCCATTTACCTTCTTTACTTAAGATGCTTGGCGATATGGAAATAACCAGTGTCTTAGTAGAAGGGGGAGGCAGGCTCAATGGGAGCTTTTTGCGGGAAAATCTGGTGGATAAATATTACTGCTTTCTCGCACCCAAGTTAATCGGGGGGACAAAGGCTCCAGGCTCCTTTGGCGGAGAGGGCATTTCTTCTTTAAGGGATGTCACTGAACTCATTGATGTAGCGGTGGAGCACCTGGGAACAGATTTATTAGTAACAGGATACCCAAAAGGAAAGGAGGGATAGAGTGTGTTTACAGGAATTATCGAAGAATTGGGTACAGTCCAGTCTATTGTCAAGGGAGCAAATTCGGCCAAAATCCGTCTCCATGCTCCATTCATTGTATCTGATGTGAAACTGGGCGACAGCATTGCCGTAAACGGGATTTGTCTGACTGTGGTTGCTTTTGATTCAGCCACTTTCACCGCGGAAGCTATGGCCGAAACATTGGCCAAAACAAACCTGGGAGATTTAGAACCCGGGGAAAAAGTCAACCTGGAACGGGCCCTCCGCTTAAGTGACCGTCTGGGGGGGCACCTGGTCAGCGGCCATGTGGATGGGGTGGGCACCATTACCCGGCAAAGCAAACATGATATTGCCATCGTTACCGAAATAAACTATCCTTCCCCTCTTGGGAAATACATGGTGCCCAAAGGGTCTATAGCCATTGACGGTATCAGTCTGACCATCGTGGAGGTAAATACTAAAGCCTTCACAGTTTCCTTGATTCCCCATACCAGAGGCATTACGACTCTGGGTTTTAAAAAGGTGGGGGACAAGGTTAATTTAGAGGTGGATGTCATTGCTAAGTACCTGGAAAAGCTGACGATGAAAGAAAAAGAGGAACAGAATAGTCAACCCGGGGGCATCAGTCTCTCTTTCCTGGCGGAACAAGGGTTCATATAAAACGAGGTGATAACATGAGTAAAGAAATTGTCTTTAATACCATTGAAGAAGCTCTTCTTGACATTAAAGCAGGCAAAATGATTATTGTCGTGGATGATGAGGACAGGGAAAACGAGGGTGACCTGGTCATGGCTGCCCAGTGGGCTACGCCGGAGGCTGTTAATTTTATGGCCACTTATGGACGGGGACTCATTTGCCTGCCCATTATCGGGGAGCGTCTGGATGAACTGGAAATTACCCCAATGGTGAGGAATAACAGTGACAATTTGGGCACCGCCTTTACCGTCTCCATTGATGCTATTGATACTACTACAGGGATTTCCGCTTTTGAAAGGGCTCATACCATTAAAAAAGTCCTGGATCCATCCTGTAAGCCCCAGGACTTGCGCCGGCCCGGTCATATTTTCCCCCTTCGTTATAAAGAGGGAGGGGTGCTGAAACGGGCAGGACATACGGAAGCCTCCGTGGATCTGGCTAAACTGGCTGGGCTCTATCCGGCAGGGGTGATCTGTGAGATTATGAATGAGGACGGGACCATGGCCCGTGTTCCCCAGTTGATGAATTTTGCCCGGACCCATAATTTAAAGGTTATCACCATAGCAGATCTTATCCAGTACAGGAGACGGAAGGAAAAGTTAATCGAAAAAGTGACCATAGTAAATATGCCCACCAAATACGGGCATTTCAAGGCCCATGTTTATACAAGCATCCTGGACGGGGAGGCTCACCTGGCCCTGGTGAAGGGGGAAGTAGCGGGGGAAGAGCCGGTTTTGGTCCGGGTCCATTCCGAATGTCTTACGGGAGATGCTTTGGGTTCCCTGCGCTGCGATTGCGGTGACCAGCTGGGTGCAGCCCTGTCGGCCATTGAAAAGGCAGGTCAAGGGGTGCTCTTATACATGAGGCAGGAAGGCAGGGGGATAGGACTGATCAATAAGCTGAGGGCTTATCAACTCCAGGATGAAGGGATGGATACGGTACAGGCTAACGAAGTCCTGGGTTTCCCAGCCGACCTCAGGGACTATGGAACGGGAGCCCAGATCCTGGCTGACTTGGGCATCAAGAATATTCGTCTCTTGACCAATAACCCCCGGAAGATTGCGGGACTGGAGGGCTATGGCTTAAAAGTGGTGGAACGTGTCCCCTTGGAAATTACCCCGGGGGCCTGTAATGAAAGATATCTAACTACCAAGAAGGAACGCCTGGGACACATGCTTAATCTAACTACCAACTAACAACTAAAATTAAGGGAGGATTAAGATGACAAAAATCTATGAAGGTAAACTTATCGGGGAAAATCTAAAAATTGGCATTGTGGTAAGCCGTTTCAATGAATTTATTACCAATAAACTACTGGGCGGAGCTATGGATGCTCTTATCCGTCACGGGGTGAAGGAAACCGATATAGAAGTAGCCTGGACACCCGGGGCCTTTGAAATCCCTCTGGTGGCTAAACGTATGACTGCCAAAGGGTATGATGCCGTCATTTGTTTAGGCGCCGTGATTCGCGGTGCTACTCCTCACTTCGAGTATGTTTCTGCGGAAGTAGCCAAAGGAGTAGCCCAGGTCAGTCTTGCCTCGGGAGTTCCCGTCATTTTTGGCGTATTGACCACGGACAATATAGAACAGGCTGTGGAAAGGGCTGGAACAAAAGCAGGCAATAAGGGCTTTGAAGCAGCGGTTTCCGCTATAGAAATGGCCAATCTTTTAAAGAGTATAGGTACTGAATAAAGATTAAAGGCTTCGCGTAAAAGCGAAGCCTTTAATCTTTATCTAGATGTATGGAGATTTTTGGCTTTACACATAATACATATGGTTCCGTTTCCTGTATTGGGAGTTTTATTGACCATGATGATGCGGAGGTATTATGTATGGATTTTAAAGTGATCATCGGACTGCCGGCTTATAATGAAGAAGCAGTGCTGGGCAAGGTATTAGATAGTATGAAACAGCTTAAGGAGTTACTGGGGGAATCGTTACACATCCTCGTTGTCAACGATGGTAGTACTGACAATACGGAAGAAATTTTAAAAGCCTATGCTAACGCCTATGCTTATATTAAATACATTTCCCATTCAGAAAACAGAGGCTTGGGTTTAGCCATGAAAACGTTGTTTTGCCAGACAATAAACCAGTACGGCGAGAAAGATGTTTTAATTACCCTGGATGCAGATAATACCCATAGCCCACAAATTATTCCTGCCATTATCCATAAATTAAAAAATGAAAACCTTGATTTAGTCATAGCCTCTCGCTTTGTCCCCGGCGGTAAAGAAATCGGCCTTTCCTGGAACCGTAAAATCTACAGCCGGGGGGCCAAACTCTTTCTCAAACTGTTCTTTCCCATTCGTAATGTCAGTGATTACTCCTGCGGTTTTCGAGCTTACAACTTAGGATACCTGAAGAAGGCTATGAAATTATATAATGGTGAACTCATTACTACAAGCGGCTTTGAATGTATGGCGGAAATCCTGGCCCGCTTTAGTAAAATAGGCGTTAAAGCGGGGGAATATCCTTTAGTTCTTCACTATGAGCAGAAAGAAGGCGTCAGTAAGATGAAAGTACAAAGAACCATTATGGGCTATTTCAGTTTGCTAAAAAAAGTAAAAAAACCTGTAGTCTATTAGGTGGAATATGAAGAATGTTACTCTTATGTTGATATCGGTTTTTTTGGGGGCCCTGGGGCAGGTTATATTAAAAATTGGCGCTAATAAACTGGGAAATCTCTCCCTATCCTTGCCGACTTTAAGCCATGATGTTATTCGGGTTGCTAAGATTCCCGAAATCGTTCTCGGGTTTTTCTTTTTTGGCTTGAGTTCCTTATTATGGATTAAGATTCTCACCAAAGCTGAATTGAGTTACGCCTATCCCATGGTCAGCCTGGGTTATATTATTGTGGCCCTTAGCTCCTACTTTCTCTTTAATGAAAGATTCACTTTCTCCAAAATCATAGGTATGGCTATGGTAATTACAGGTGTTATTGTACTGAATAAATAGGTGGTATGATGTTTAAGTTACATAAATATAATCAGAGCCTGATCGCGATACTTATCTTTTTCTTTATCTTGACCCTAAGGTTGCCCCATCTAACCAGTTCCCCCGCCGAATATCATGCCTGGCGTCAATCGGATACGGATACTATCGCGCGCAACTTCCTGGAACAGAGATTTAATATTTTCTATCCCCAGTTAAACTACGATGGCCCCATGCCCAATCATGTCCAGTTGGAATTTCAAATTACTACCTTTTTGATTGCTATTTTATATAAAATGTTTGGCTATCATTATGTTTTGGCCCGTCTCGTTCCTCTGGCTTTTTTTCTCGCTTCCGCCTGGTTTCTCTATTGCCTGGCCAGGAAGATGTATTCAGTGTCCACAGCCTGGTATACAGTAATCCTATATGGGATATTTCCTTTTAACATTTACTTTTCTCGGGCAATTATGCCGGAGTCGGCGGCCTTATTTTTTTTTATAGGTTCCTTTTATTATTTTCTCCGGTGGATAGAGGAAGAAAGGTTGGGATTCCTTTATCTTTCCGGGATTTTTACAGCCCTGGCTATCTCCCAGAAAATACCTACTATTTTTGTAGGAATTCCCATGATAGTTATGGCTTTAAAAAAATATAAAGAAAAGTTTCTCACCCAATGGCAGCTCTGGGTATTTGCCTTCATTTCTCTGGGCACACCCTTTTTTTATTTTAGCTGGCTGCAGGCGGTAGCTGAAACCGACTATGTGAGCGGTATCGCTATGCACCAGGTGGGGATGAAGTTTATGACGGCCATATTTACCCCTGAGGCCCAGAATTTTCTGGCCCAGGCTCTGCCCCGTGCTTTTACCCCCTCTGCTCTGCGCTTATTTCTACTGGGGGTACTAACCCTCAACATCTCAAAAGATTTGCCCGTTATTATCTGGCTTGCAGCCATGCTCTTAGAGGTGGTTACTGTGGTGGCTGTAATTAAACTGGATTATTATCTCCTGCTCCTGGCCCCTCTGTTGGCCCTGGTAGGTGGCAAGGCTTTGGCTTTCCTGGGCAAAATGAAATGGGGGACGGTCTGGGTGATATTGATTTTATTCTTCATTTTTAATCATAGCTGGGAGAAGCTGGAGTTTTTCTACCGGCAGGACCTTGAACTGTTAGAACAGGCCCAAATAGTTCAACGATACACAAAGGAAGATGACCTGATTGTGATCGGAACATTTCAGCCCCAGCTTCTAAATCTCGCCAGTCGTAAGGGCTGGCGGGCCAATGTCACCATTCCGGGGGACCCTGAGGCAGAAATGGAATACTATTTGCGAAACGGGGCTAGATTCTTTGTCCGGTTAAAAGAGCAGATCGAAGGAGATGAGGAGGGGGTTTACAGTAAATACATACAGACCCGTTTTCCCGCGGTATTGGTAAAAAATAATTTAGTAATCTATAAGCTGGGTGATTGATTAAATGGCATTCACCTACCCTATCTTAAATGTAAAGCCCAGGCTGTTCCTGGGCTTTTGAGCTTCACGTTTGCCTTGTATTTTGTATTTGCGTGCTTTTATATCCATTGCATGAAAGCGCCTCCGGCGGCACAGAAAATAACGACCAGCCAGGGCGGCATTTTCCAGAACATTAAAAGACCAAAGGCCGCCAGGGCCAGGCTGAAATCAGCCGGTGTTTTAATGGCTTTTACCCACACGGGGTTATAAAGGGCCGCCAGCAGAATGCCCACCACAGCGGCATTAATGCTGTTAAGGGCAGCCTGGAAGCTGGAATGACGTCGTATGAAATCCCAAAAGGGCAGCCCGCCGATAATTAAAAGAAAAGAGGGCAAGAAGATGGCAATGGTGGTAAGCATTGCCCCAATCAGGCCATTCATGACGGTGCCAAGATAGGCGGCAAAGGTAAAGAGGGGACCCGGTACGGCCTGGGCCGCTCCATAACCGGCGATGAACTGTGTATCTGTCACCCAGCCGGGGGTAACCACTTCAGCCTGGAGAAGGGGCAGGACCACGTGGCCGCCGCCAAAGACCAGGGAGCCTACGCGGAAAAAGCTGTCGAAGACGGCTAGATTAGGGCTGTTATTGACCTGACGGAGCAAGGGGAGTCCCAGGAGAAGCCCGAAAAAAAGGACCCAGGAGAAAATTGCTGTTTTGTGGCTGATGGGTACGCTGATTTTAGGGGTTTCCGGAACAGGGGCCTTAGGAAAAAATAACCAGCCGATCAAGCCTGCCAGAGAGATGATCATGATTTGACCTAAAGCTTTAGGGAAGAGGAGCATGATCATGGCCGTAAGAATAGCGATGGTTGCCCTTGGGCGGTCAGAGGCGAGAGTTTTAGCCATGCCCCAAACGGCCTGGGCCACAACGGCCACAGCCACGATGGTGAGACCATGAAGCCAGCCGCTATTGGTAAAGTGATATCCCTCCAGAAAAGTGGCGAATAAAATAAGGGCCAGAGCCGAAGGCAAGGTAAAGCCCAGCCAGGAAGCAAGGCCTCCTAAGAGGCCTGCCCGCATGATGCCAATGGAAATACCCACCTGGCTGCTGGCCGGGCCGGGGAGGAACTGGCAAAGGGCAACTAAATCGGCGTAGGTTTTCTCATCCAGCCATTTTCGTTTTACTACATATTCATCACGGAAGTAACCCAGGTGGGCAATGGGGCCGCCGAAAGAAGTTAGGCCCAGGCGTAATGACACCTTAAGGACTTCCAAAATAGAGCCTCTACCCGGACTTTTCTCATAATCTAATATTTTGGTAGTTTCCACAGTGTAATTTACTTTGCCTTTTTCCAATAAAACAACCTCCTAAAATTCCCCCACAACACAGTGGGATAGTTATACTTGCCCTTAGTTGTTATAACACCTCGCTCACGAGCTCTTTTATTTTGAGACGTGCTTCGGCTAAGGCTTCTCTCCCTTTATCGGTAATGGAGTAATATTTCCGTACTTTACCGTCAACGACCCGGTCTTCCTTCACCAGGTAGCCGTTTTTTTCAAGGGAATGCAGTGTAGGATACAGTGTACCAGGACTTATTTCGTAGCCGTGGTGGGCTAACTCCTGGATTAGATAGGAGCCGTAAACCGGTTCTTGTTCTGCATGGTGGAGAATGTGAATTTTCACAAAACCTAAAAAGAAATCACGCAACATTAATATCACCGTCCGATATCGTATATTGATATTAACACAAAAGAATAAGTTAAGGCAATGGTAAAATTACCCTTTAGCTAATATCTCCTTACTACCTGCAAAGTATGCTTTTTCTGTATTTCCTCCTGTACCTGTCGTAAGATTAAGAGCCCTTTCATGGTTTTGGGAAAACCTGCGGTAGGTGCTACCAGGAGGATGGCATGTTCAATTTCTTCCCGGGTGCAGCCGCTTTTTAAGGCCTTTAGGATATGGGTTCT
>JAIHAN010000068.1 GCA_020054815.1 Peptococcaceae bacterium
TAGGAAGGGGGTCGTTAAATATGGTGATGACTGATCCAATTGCAGATTTTCTTACAAGGATTAGGAATGCCAACTCCGTTAATCACGAAAAAGTTGAGATTCCCGCTTCAAAGCTGAAGGCAACTTTGGCGGAAATCCTCAAAGCGGAGGGGCTTATCAAAGATTTTGAGATGATTGAAGATGGTAAACAAGGTGTGTTGAGACTTTATCTTAAATACGGTCCTAACAAGGAAAAAGTAATTACCGGTTTAAAGCGTATCAGTAAACCTGGCCTGCGCGTTTATGCGAAAAAAGATCAGGTGCCCCGTGTACTAGGCGGCTTAGGGATAGCTGTGATTTCTACTTCCCAGGGGATCATGACTGATAAAGAAGCGAGAAAACGGGGCCTTGGTGGGGAAGTACTTTGTTACGTCTGGTAAGCTGAGGTAACTGCCTCCTAATGCTTTGCCAAAAGAAGAAAAGAACTAAACTCCGTAGGTCAAATGATAAGTTTTGCTCGGGAGGTGTGAACATGTCTAGAATAGGTAAATTACCCATTGCAGTGCCTGCTGGCGTAGATGTGAAAATTGATAACAATCATGTTACGGTAAAAGGACCTAAAGGGATACTCACGAGAACCCTTCATAAGGATATCAATATAGAACTTACTGATGGGAAAATTATTGTCGCCCGTCCCAGTGATGAGAAAAATCATAAAGCCCTGCACGGTTTAACCAGAACCTTAGTTGCCAATATGGTGGAAGGTGTGACCAAGGGCTATCAAAAGGGCTTGGAACTGGTGGGGGTCGGTTACCGGGCAGCCAAACAAGGCAATAAACTTGTGCTGACTGTAGGTTATTCTCACCCCGTGGAAATCGAACCGGAAGCAGGATTGGAGATAGAAGTGCCGGCACCTAACAAGATCATTGTCAAAGGCGCTGATAAAGAAAAAGTAGGGATGTTAGCTGCAAATATCCGTGCAGTGCGTGAACCCGAACCCTATAAAGGCAAAGGGATTAAGTACGATAACGAAGTTATTCGCCGTAAAGTTGGTAAGACAGGCGGTAAAGGCGGTAAGAAGAAGTAAATAAGCCTCTGAGTAAGTCGTATCGGAAGGGAGTGAAACTCGTTGATTACAAAACCCGATCGTAAAAAAGTCCGCCAAAAGAAACACTTAAGAATTCGTAAGCGTATTCAAGGAACCCTTGAACGCCCAAGATTGGCTGTATATAGAAGTCTCAAGCATATGTATGCCCAACTGATTGACGATGTTAAGGGAGTAACCCTGGTTTCAGCATCTACTCTTGAGACTGGAATCAAAGATCAAATTGAAAATGGTGGGAATATGGATGCCGCCAAAAAAGTAGGGGAACTCCTGGCTAAAAAGGCTATAGAAAAAGGCATCACAAACGTAGTATTCGATCGTGGCGGTAACCTGTATCACGGCCGTGTGAAGGCTGTAGCCGAGGGAGCCCGCGAGGGCGGTCTGCAATTCTAAATTACCGGCCAAAGGAGGGAAAAAGAATGGCAAAAATTGACACAAACAACATGGAATTTAGTGAAAAAGTTGTCTATATAAACCGTGTTGCGAAAGTTGTTAAAGGTGGTCGTCGTTTCAGCTTTAGTGCCCTAGTTGTAGTGGGCGATGGCAAAGGCCATGTTGGGGCCGGTTTAGGTAAAGCTACAGAAGTGCCTGAAGCTATCCGTAAAGGCATAGAAGATGCAAAAAAGAACTTAATTAACGTACCACTGGTGGGAACAACCATTCCCCATGAAGTTTTGGGGCGCTTTGGCGCAGGCAGTGTCATTATGAAACCTGCTTCTGAAGGTACTGGTGTTATTGCTGGTGGACCTGTACGCGCAGTGCTGGAACTGGCAGGAGTAAGGGACATCCTGACAAAATCTTTGGGCTCTAATAATGCCAACAATATGGTGAGAGCCACTTTAGAAGGATTAAAGAGTCTGAAGCGGGTCGAGGAAGTAGCCAGAATGCGCGGTAAATCCGTAGAAGAACTCTTAGGTTAGGGGGACACACACATGGCTAAGTTGAAAATAACCCTGAAAAAGAGTGTTATCGGTTCCGATGATACTGTGCGTGATACTGTAAAATCCTTGGGCCTCAAAAAAACATATCAGAGTGTTATCCACGAAGATACTCCTGCTCTCCGTGGTAAAATCCGGAAAGTGGAACACTTGTTAGCTGTAGAAGAAGTGGCTCAGTGACAAGAAGGAGGTGTAGCAGATGAAACTCCATGAATTACAACCGGCTCCAGGCTCCAGGCATACTGCTGTAAGAAAAGGGCGCGGTATTGGTTCCGGTCTTGGTAAAACAGGCGGCCGTGGTCATAAAGGCCAAAAAGCTCGTGCCGGCGGCGGAAAAGGACCGTACTTTGAGGGCGGTCAAACACCCTTACAGCGCCGTATGCCCAAGCGCGGGTTTACCAATATATTTAAGAAGGAATTTGTGGTCATCAACCTGAAGGAGCTGGAAGACCGCTTTGAAAACGGTGCAGTGGTAACTCCTGAAGTTTTAGTCGAATCCGGGCTCGTGAAAAACGTACGCGATGGTATTAAGATTCTCGGCAATGGGGAAATTACCAAAGCCTTAACGGTAAAAGCCCAAAGTTTTTCTAAAACTGCAGCCGATAAAATTACCGCTGCCGGCGGTCAAGTAGAGGTGATTTAGGTGATAGAGGTATTAAGAAGCTCCTGGAAACTTGGTGACCTGCGGCGGAAAATAACCTTTACACTGTTGATGCTGGTAGTCTTTAGGATTGGGGTCCATGTACCAGTTCCTGGCATTAATAAGCAGGTAATTGCCGATTTAATTGCCCAGGGCCAGTTACTAGGTTTCTTTGATGTTATTTCCGGTGGTGCTTTTAAGAACTTCTCAATTTTTGCCATGAGTATAACCCCGTATATTAACTCCTCTATCATCATGCAGTTGTTGACTGTGGTAGTACCGGCCCTGGAAAGACTGGCCAAAGAAGGTCCTGAAGGCCGTAAGAAAATTACTGAATATGTCCGTTATGGTACAGTAATTCTCGGTTTCATCCAGGCCATCGGTATCTCTTTTGGTTTAAGAAACGCCATTATTAATCCCGGCATCGGTTCCACGCTCTTAATTGCCCTGTCTCTCACCGCGGGAACCGCCTTCCTCATGTGGCTGGGTGAACTGATTACGGAAAAAGGGATTGGTAATGGTATCTCCTTAATCATCTTTGCGGGTATTGTTTCCCGTGTTCCAGCCGGAGTTGTGAGTATTTACGAATATCTGAAAGTGGGTACCACCAATATCTTTGCGGTTATCCTTTTTGCCGTTTTAGCTGTAGTCGTTATTGCCGGTGTGGTAGCTATCCAGGAAGGACAGCGCCGCATCTCCGTTCAGTACGCTAAGCGGGTAGTAGGGCGCCGTGTCTATGGTGGCCAGAGCACCCACATTCCTCTCAAAGTTAACCAGGCAGGGGTTATCCCCGTTATCTTTGCCATGTCTATTCTCATGTTCCCCGGTACACTGGCTTCCTGGTTCCCCAATAATACCTTTGCTATTTGGATTACCAGGATTTTTGATTTCCGTACTGTTTGGTACCAGCTTTTATATGCCCTCCTCATTATCTTCTTCACTTATTTCTATACAGCAATTACCTTTAACCCCAATGATATTGCTGAGAATATGAAGAAGTATGGTGGATTTATACCTGGTTTAAGACCAGGAAGACCAACTGCGGAGTATATTGAAAAAGTAGCGAATCGCATTACCCTGGCGGGTGCTATCTTCCTCGCGGGAATTGCTATACTGCCAAGTATCATCATTGCTACTACAAACCTCCCTGTTTACTTCGGTGGTACAGCTCTATTAATTGTGGTCGGGGTAGCCCTTGATACCATGAAGCAAATAGAGTCCCATCTCTTGATGAGACATTATCAAGGATTCCTGAAGTAATAAGGAGGACAGTCATGAGAATAATTTTGCTGGGTCCTCCTGGGGCTGGTAAAGGTACCCAGGCTGACCTTTTAGTCAAGAAAATGGATATACCCCATATTTCCACTGGGGATATGTTTAGAAAGGCTGTACGGGAGGGTACACCCCTGGGGTTAGAAGCCAAGCGCTACATGGATGCAGGGCAGTTAGTCCCTGACAGTGTGACTATCGGGATTGTAAAAGAAAGGCTTTCTGAACCTGATTGTGCTAAGGGATTTCTTTTAGACGGCTTTCCCCGCACTGTACCCCAAGCCGATGCCTTAGAACAAACCCTCCATGAACTTGGGGTTAAATTAGATGCTGTTTTAAATATTGTTGTAGGCCGTGAAGATTTATTAGTGCGGCTTACAGGGCGCAGGGTCTGCAAAGCTTGCGGCGCAACCTATCATATTACTTTTAACCCTTCCCGGGCCGGCGATAAGTGCCAGCTCTGCGGAGGGGACCTCTACCAACGGAGTGACGATACAGAAGCTACGGTGGGCAGTCGTTTAGATGTATATGCCATGCAAACAGCACCCCTGGTAGAGTACTATGAGAAGAAAGGCCTTCTCGTGAATATTAATGGTAACCAGCCTATGGAGAAAGTTACCGGAGATATTTTAGAAGCCTTAGGAAGCGAGCAAGAATGATTATTATCAAATCTGAGCGTGAATTAAACTATCTCTATGATGCGGGGCAAGTAGTTGCCAGAGCTCATAAAGAAGTAGCCAAAGCGGTGGCCCCAGGTGTAACCACCCTTGAGCTTGACAGGATAGCGGAAGAATTTATTTTAAGCTGTCAAGCCAAGCCTGCCTTTAAAGGCTATCATGGTTTTCCTGGAAGTATTTGCGCCTCTATTAATGAAGAGGTGGTACACGGAATTCCCAGTAGTTTAAGGCAGGTAAAATCTGGTGATATTATTAGTATTGATATTGGAGCCATTATCAACGGCTATGTCGGTGATGCCGCTGTGACTTTGCCTGTGGGTGAAATAGATGCCGAAGCGCAAAGATTATTAGAGGTCACGGAAAAGTCACTATATGAAGGAATTGAAAAAGCAGTAGTAGATAATCGGTTGTCGGATATATCCCATGCCATCCAAACTTATGTTGAGAATAACAAATTTTCAGTGGTACGGGATTTTGTAGGACATGGTATTGGGAGAAACATGCATGAGGAACCACAAGTACCTAACTTCGGGGTGCCTGGACGCGGTCCACGGTTAAAAGCCGGTATGACTTTAGCCATTGAGCCCATGGTCAATATGGGAACTTACGAGGTGGAAACCCTGGCCGACAACTGGACAGTAGTTACAAAAGATCGCAAACTGTCTGCCCATTTTGAACACAGTATCGCTATTACTGAAAAAGGTCCTTGGATATTAACCAAATAAACCAGGGATGGCAAATACAGGGTGAGACAACGAGTGAAGTTCCCTGTTGGATCGCGATAAGGACAATTGCCCAGTAGTTTACTTGTTAAAGACGCTGTGCTCAGGATAAGGAGGTAGTATCTCATGTCCAAACAGGATGTCATAGAAGTTGAAGGTACTGTACTGGAACCCCTACCCAATGCAATGTTTCGGGTTGAATTGGCAAATGGACACAAAGTTCTAGCGCATGTTTCCGGTAAAATCAGGATGAATTTTATCCGTATCCTGCCAGGGGACCGGGTCACTGTGGAGCTTTCACCATATGATTTGACCCGGGGGCGGATTACTTACCGCTTTAAGTAACTCCCTGGTAAAAAGGAGGTATTACAGTGAAAGTCAGACCATCAGTTAAACCTATCTGTGAAAAATGCAAAATTATAAAACGTAAAGGCAGAGTTATGGTCATCTGCGAGAACCCGAAACACAAACAAAAACAAGGCTAAATCACCTCTCCACGGGCGGCTGATTAAGGGAAACCTTAAGCGTGGAGTAGAGTAGTTTTTTCAACATTGTTTTTCATTTTATCCTAGGAGGTGTAAAAATGGCAAGGATTGCAGGTGTTGACTTACCTCGTGAAAAAAGGGTTGAGATCGGCTTAACCTATATTTACGGTATAGGCAGGGCTACGGCCCAAAAAATACTGCAAAAGACAGGGGTAAACCCAGATACCAGGGTGAGAGACTTAACTGAAGATGAAGTCAATAAGCTTCGGGAAGTTATTGATAAAGAGCATAAAGTAGAAGGCGACCTGAGACGGGAAGTTTCCTTAAACATTAAGCGTCTTATGGAGATTGGCTGCTATCGCGGCTTAAGACACCGTCGCGGTTTGCCTGTCCGTGGTCAAAGAACCAAGACTAATGCTCGTACCCGTAAAGGTCCCAGCAAGACCGTAGGTGTAAAACGCAAAAAGTAATAAAGGGGTGAAGACGGAAAAATGGCAAAAAGAACTGCTAATGCCCGCGTAAAACGTCGCGAGCGTAAGAATATTGAACAAGGTGTTGCCCATATTAAATCAACTTTTAACAATACAATCGTTACCATCACAGATATGGCCGGTAATACTATCTCCTGGGCTAGTGCCGGTGGACTTGGTTTTAAAGGTTCCAGAAAAAGTACTCCTTTTGCTGCTCAGATGGCAGCGGAGCAAGCGGCTAAAGCTGCTATGGAGCACGGTCTTCGTGAAGTTGAATGTTTTGTTAAAGGTCCCGGGGCCGGACGCGAGGCCGCTATTCGTTCTCTACAGGCAACCGGCCTGGAGGTAAACATGATTAAAGATGTTACCCCCATTCCCCACAATGGCTGCCGTCCGCCCAAACGCAGAAGAGTCTAAGGAGGTGTTAATTCATGGCAAGATATACAGGTCCTGTCTGCAGACTTTGTCGTCGTGAGGGTTTAAAACTGTACCTGAAAGGTGACCGTTGTTATACAGACAAATGTGCCATCGATAGAAGAGCTTATGCCCCCGGCCAGCACGGACAAAGCCGTAAGAAGACCTCGGAATACGGTCTGCAGTTAAGGGAAAAACAAAAGGCCCGTCGTATTTACGGCGTACTGGAAAAACAGTTCAGAAATTATTTTGAAAAGGCTGACCGTCAAGGGGGAGTTACTGGTGAAAACCTCCTTAGACTGTTAGAAAGACGCTTAGACAATGTTGTTTTCCGTTTAGGTTTTGCCAGTTCCCGTCCGGAAGCACGCCAGCTTGTGAAGCACAATCACTTTACGCTAAACGGACATAAGGCCAATATTCCATCAATGCTCGTTAATGTAGGCGATGTTATCAGGGTAAAAGAAAAGAGTCTTGATTCTCCTAAGTTCCAGGAAATCAAAGAACTCATAGCCCATAAAAACCCGCCCGCATGGTTAGAACTCGACCGTGACCAGATGGCTGGTAAGGTAGTAGCTCTGCCAACGAGAGAACAAATTGATGTACCTGTACAGGAACATCTCATTGTCGAATTGTACTCCAGATAGGTGTGAGTTATTATTTTACTTGTTTCTGGGAGAATGATTGGATCGAGTAGGAGGGTTAGCCTATGATTGAGATTGAAAAACCCAAAATCGAGTGCGTGGAGATAAATGAGAGTAAATCTTATGCAAAGTTTGTGGTGGAACCTCTCGAGAGGGGTTATGGTATCACCTTAGGCAACTCTTTGCGTCGTATATTATTGTCGTCCCTTCCTGGAGCGGCTGTTACATCTATCAAGATTGAGGGAGTGCTGCATGAGTTTTCCACTGTACCGGGTGTTGTGGAAGATGTGACAGATATTATCCTGAATCTCAAGTCCTTATCACTCAAGGTTCATGGTGATGAACTGCAGGTAATACGTATTGACGCTAAAGGACCGGGGGAAGTCTTAGCATCAGATATTATCAGGAGTAGCCAGGTCGAAGTTCTTAATCCGGATCTTCACATAGCCACTTTGGATAATGGCGCCCATTTAGTCATGGAAATGACGGTGGAAAAAGGACGGGGCTATAGGTCCGCTGAGAAAAACAAAAAAGAGGACCACGTGATCGGTGTGATTCCCGTGGACTCCATTTTCTCTCCTGTGCGGAAAGTTAATTACAGTGTTTCAGATACCAGGGTTGGACAGATCACAGATTACGATAGACTCACCCTGGAAGTTTGGACCAATGGTACTATTGCCCCTGATGAGGCTGTTAGTCTCTCAGCTAGAATCCTGAATGACCATCTTAAACTCTTTATTGGTCTTACGGAAAAGATCGGCGATGTGGAGATCATGGTGGAAAAAGAAGAGGAAGAGCGGGATAAGATTCTAGACATGAGTATTGAGGAATTAGACCTCTCCGTTCGTTCCTATAACTGCCTCAAACGTGCCGGCATCAATACCGTCGGCGAACTTATCATGAAAACAGAAGAAGACATGATGAAAGTCAGAAACCTGGGTAAGAAATCTTTAGAAGAAGTTGATGAAAAACTTGCCTCTTTAGGTCTTAGCTTGAGGAAGTCTGACGAGTAGGTTCAGTCTTGCTGTAAAGGAGGTTTGAACATGGCCTACAGAAAACTTGGACGCAATACGGGACAACGTCGTGCTCTTTTAAGAAGCATCGTAACCTCTCTTCTTAAAAACGGACGTATCCAGACAACAGAGCCGAAAGCCAAAGAGCTGACCAGTATTGCCGAGAAGATGGTTACGCTAGCTAAACAAGGTGATCTTCACGCCCGTCGTCAAGCGGCTGCCTACCTTTTAGACGAGAGCGTTGTAAAAGATTTATTTGATAACATTGCTAAGAAATATGCTGACCGCCAAGGGGGATATACCCGGATTATCAAAGTAGGGAACCGTCGCGGTGATGCAGCGCCTATGGTGATAGTAGAGTTAGTTTAGACGAGGTTAGTGACTTAAACCAGAGGTCAGGGAAACCGAATTGCTTAGCCCTTTTGTGGTTAAGCTTTGGCTTTCCTGGCTTTTGTTTGCTTTATCCTAAGAAGGGGCAAGCAAGAGTCTTATGGTGGAGGAGAGTTAGGCAGAGTGGTGAAAGAAATGATTGTTATCGAGAATTTAGTTCATAAATACCGGACACCCCAAAGTGGGGAGTTTGCCGCCTTAAAGGGGGTAAGCTTGCAAATTGCCAAAGGCGAATTCGTGGTGGTTATTGGACACAACGGTTCAGGCAAATCCACGTTGGCCAAACATTTAAACGCCCTGCTTTTGCCCCATAGCGGGAGGGTCCTGGTGAACGGCATTGATACCCGGGAAAAAGAAAGAATGTGGGAGATCAGACAGCAGGTGGGCATGGTTTTTCAGAATCCCGATAACCAGTTGATCGCCACCACGGTGGAAGAAGATGTGGCCTTCGGCCCGGAGAACTTAGGGATTCCGCCCGTCGAAATTCGCCGGCGTGTGGATGAAGCCATGAATAGTGTGGGAATGAGTCAATATAAGACCAAAGCACCTCATTTGCTCTCAGGTGGACAGAAACAGCGGGTAGCTATAGCCGGTATCGTGGCCATGCGTCCCCAGGTCCTCGTACTGGATGAACCTACGGCCATGCTGGATCCTGTTGGCCGGGCGGAGGTAATGGAAACTGTTTTTCGTCTCAACCGGGAAGAGGGTCTTACCGTAGTACACATTACCCATTTTATGGAGGAAGCCGCCCACGCTCACCGGGTTATCGTTATGGAAGAGGGCCAGATTGTCATGGAAGGGAGTCCAAGGGAAATCTTCGCCCAGGTGGACAGACTAAAAGAACTGCGCCTGGATGTTCCCGCTATGACTGAACTCAGCGCAACATTAAGGAAAGAAGGGGTTAAAATATCTCCGGATATTTTAACCGTTGAAGAAATGGTGGTGGCCTTATGTCCATAACCCTCCATGAGGTATACCATACCTACCAGCCTAACACTCCTTTTGAATACCATGCCCTGAAAAATATTTCTTTAGAAATAAAAGAAGGGGAATTTGTCGGGATTATCGGACATACGGGTTCGGGTAAATCCACCCTTGTCCAGCACTTTAACGGTCTACTAAAGGCTACCCAGGGTCGAGTTTTAATAGATGGTGTGGATATTAGCGGCAAAGAGGTAAAACTCAAAGAAATTCGTCAAAAAGTAGGCCTGGTTTTTCAATATCCGGAACATCAACTTTTCGAAGAAACTGTAGCGGCTGACATTGCTTTTGGTCCCAAGAATTTAGGTTTATCACCTGATAAGATTGTCAAAAGAGTAAAGAAGGCCATGGCCATGGTCAAACTTGATTATGAACGCTACAAGGACAGTTCACCCTTTGTTTTAAGCGGCGGGGAAAAAAGAAGGGTAGCCATCGCCGGTGTACTGGCCATGGAACCCAAATACCTGGTTTTGGATGAGCCCACCGCAGGCCTGGATCCCAAAGGAAGGGACGAAATTCTGGCCCAGATTGCGGATTTGCACCGGGAAGCCGGGCTTACCGTTGTGCTGGTTTCCCATAGTATGGATGATGTAGCCCGCCTGGCCAGCCGGCTTATTGTCATGCACCAGGGGGAAGTTGTCTATAATAATCACCCGCGCCAGGTTTTCAGCGAAAATAACCGGCTTAAAAACATTGGCTTAGATATACCAACGGTAACAAAACTGATGATAGCCTTAAAGGAAAAGGGCTGGCCGGTGCGAACAGACATACTGACGATTGAGGAAGCCAAAGGGGAAATTCTTAAAGCAGTTAAGGGGGGGAAGCCTCATGCTTAAAGACATTACCATCGGTCAGTATATACCGGGTAATTCCGCAATTCATCAATTAGACCCCCGGACTAAGATTATTACCCTTGTTCTCTATATGGTCGGTCTTTTTCTCGTTAACAATGTTACGGGATATGCTGTGGTTACAGGTTTTACCCTGGCCGTGATTTTACTTTCCGGCATCTCCCTGAAAATTATTTTGAAAGGATTAAAACCCCTTCTCTTTATTATAGTCTTAACCCTGGGCTTACACCTTTTTATGACTTCCGGAGAGATAATCTGGCAGTGGGGATTTTTGAAGATTACTTCCCAGGGGTTGCGCCAGGGTATTTTTATGGCACTGCGCCTTATTTTCCTTGTTACCATCACCTCTCTTTTAACCTTGACTACAACGCCCATTGCCCTTACGGACGGGATAGAGAAGGTATTAAAAGCCTTGTTTATTCCGGCGGCCCACGAATTGGCCATGATGATGACTATTGCGCTCCGTTTTATTCCTACACTCATTGAGGAGACGGAAAAAATTATGAAAGCCCAGATGGCCAGGGGGGCGGATTTTGATACCGGGGGGTTATTAGCGAGGGCAAAGAGTTTAATTCCTCTTCTTGTTCCTTTATTCTTAAGCTCTTTCCGGAGAGCCGATGAACTGGCCATGGCTATGGAAGCCAGGTGTTACCGGGGCGGCGAAAACCGGACACGTCTTAAACAACTTTTGATGGGAACCAGGGATTATTTCGCTTTCGGGATAACCGGGCTCTTTTTAGCTATCACTATTGTAACCAGGTATATGGTGTAGACTTATGCGCAATATCAAGCTGCTTTTGGCTTATGACGGTACCAACTATCACGGTTTTCAGAAGCAAAACAATACCAGGCTTAAGACCATCCAGGGAACTTTGGAAGATGCTCTCCGGGTGCTGACCAAAGAAGAGGTAAAGGTTATAGGTTCAGGGAGGACTGATGCCGGTGTTCATGCCCAGGGCCAGGTTGTGAATTTCCTGAGTCACACTACCATTCCCCCGGAAAGGTTTCCCCTGGCGCTGAACTCCGTTCTCCCCTCCGATATTGTGGTTTGGAAAGCGGAAGACGTACCCCAAGAGTTTCACGCCCGCTTTGATGCTGTAAAAAAAACCTATCGCTATACAATTTATAACGACAGGCATCTTTCCCCTTTTTTGCGCTATTTCGCCTATCATGTGCCGGTACCCCTGGATATTGAAAAAATGTCCGCCGGTGCCCGGGAATTTCAGGGAACCCATGATTTCAGGGGGTTTTGCGCCAAAGACACGGCTGTAAAGGATTTTGTCAGGACCATCTACACTTGCCGGGTGGAAAAAGAGGGGCCTTTGGTGATTTTTACAGTAACGGGTGATGGCTTCTTATATAATATGGTAAGAATCATGACAGGAACACTGATAGAAGTTGGCCAAGGTAAACGCTTGCCCGAGGAAATTCCCGATCTTCTTGCCGCCAAAGAACGCAAGCTTGCCGGTGCAACGGTACCACCCCAGGGCTTATGTCTTTGGTCAGTGGAGTATAAAGAAAGAATAATATAATCAAGGCAAAACGTAGTTTTCTCTCTGCCTTAAAGAAAACTTGACACGGCAGGGGCCGTTGTATTAGAATGATTTCATGAGTATTTTTGCGTATTTTTGATTCCACTAGCCCCGGGATCAATGATATATAGCCAATTAGATTTTTAGGAGGGAACAGAATTGCGTACCTTCATGGCGAAGGCCCAGGATATTAAAAGAAAATGGTACATCATCGATGCTGCCGATAAGACCCTTGGTCGCCTGGCATCAGAAGCTGCTGCTATTTTACGTGGTAAACATAAACCCACCTTTACACCCCATGTGGATACCGGTGACCATGTGATTATTATTAATGCTGAAAAAGTACAGCTTACCGGTAAAAAACTGCACCAAAAACAATTGATCAGGCATTCCCGTTTCCCCGGTGGTCTGAAAACCATCGACTATGCTACACTTTTACAGACAAGACCTGAACTGGCTGTAGAGGCAGCCATTAAGGGAATGCTGCCCCATAACCGTTTGGGCGCTGCCATGTACCGGAAACTTAAAGTATACAGAGGACCACAACATCCCCATGAAGCTCAAAAACCCGAAGTTTGGGAATTACGGGGTTAAGGGAAGGGAGGAATAAATAGTGGCACAAGTACAATATGCCGGAACTGGACGACGTAAAACTTCTGTAGCCCGTGTACGTATTGTACCTGGTGAAGGTAAAGTCGTTATCAATAACAGACCTTTAACCGAATATTTCGGTAAGAAGACTTTAGAGATGATCGTTAAGCAGCCTTTAGTGCTCACGAATACTGAAGGACGTTTTGATGTGCTGGCGAAAGTCGCTGGCGGCGGTATCACTGGTCAAGCCGGTGCTGTACGTTTAGGTATCGCCCGTGCCCTTTTAAAGGCAGATGCAGGCTTAAGACCGGTATTAAAACGTGCTGGTTTCTTAACCCGCGACCCGCGCATGAAGGAGCGTAAGAAGTACGGTCTCCACGGCGCTCGTCGTGCACCTCAATACTCCAAGAGATAAGAAAAAACTCCCGCAAAGGGAGTTTTTTTTCCTAATAACTACCAACTACCAACTATCAACTGTCAACTAACTGTCATACCCTGGACCCTCCCTTAATATCATGGTAAAAGAACCTGGATAAAGGGGAGTAGGGAATGAGAATTATAGAGATCAAGAAACGCTATATTGTATGGGCTTTGTTAGTTGTTTTTGTTGCGGGCAGCCTTTTTAGTTTTGAACACTGGAGAAAGAGCCAGGAGGCCCAGGCAATCAGAGCCATGTCCTGGGTTGTGGCCAGCCGGGTAATTATTGTTGATCCCGGTCATGGAGGAGAAGACCCGGGTAAAGTGAGTCCCTCTGGGGTCTACGAAAAAGATATTAACTTAGCGGTAGCTAAAAAGCTTTTTACCATCCTCTCTCAAGGGGGCGCCAGTGTCATTATGACCCGGGATAAAGATGAGGCTTTAAGTAACGGTCAGGATACTGTACGCCAGAGAAAGAGAGCTGATCTTATCTCAAGGGTGGAATTAGCGGAAAAAGCCAATGCCGATATGTATATAGCCCTTCACTGTAATTCCTTTCCCTCGGGGCGCTGGTACGGGGCCCAGACTTTTTACAGTCCTTCTGTACCGGGCAGCAAGGAACTGGCTACCTTTATCCAGGAGGAACTGGTGGCTTTCCTGGGGAATACCACGCGTAAGCCTAAAGCCGACTCCTCTTCCCTCATCTTTAAACAGGCCAGGCTGCCCATTGTCAATGTGGAGATGGGGTTCCTCTCCAATAAAGAGGAGGAGAAACTCTTGCAAGATCCTGCTTATCAGGATAAAATCGCCTGGTCCATATACGCCGGAGTAGTACGGTATTTGATGGAATACGGGGAACAGTATAAACCGACGATGGAGTACATAGAGAAATAAATGAAGAAACAGCCCTGGCGGCTGTTTCTCTCGCTTTGGATTAGGTTTTAGGTAAGATTTATCCTTACATTCTAATATAGGGAGCCTGCATTACCTGCTCTCTAAACCCTACATTCCCTAAGTCCCCGATATTACCCATATTCATCATGTTACCTGTGGTATAAGCATTCATCATGGTTTGCGTTGTTTGCTCCTTCATGGTGGGGACTTGATAGTATCCTTTTTGATTCATATATTGCCATGTTTCGTAGGCCATCTCCGAGCAGTTGATAGCACCTTGTTGCAGCATTCCTCTCAAGTTAGGATTAGCACACTCTAAGGATGCCATCATCTTCATAACTGCAGAGGATTTATGAGCCCCTAACATGCCACTGGCTACATCCCTGTCGTCTAACTGATTGGGAGAGGTGTTAGGGCTCTGAGGTTGGGGTTGGCGAAGCCCATATTGAGGCTGTATATTCTTGGGTGCTCTATATTGGATGCCTTGACCCATACCGTTCTGATGCAGGGCTTGTACCATACCGTTATATTCCTGGGTCATGAATTGGAGTTGCTTATCTAAGATGGCTCCAAGTTGCTGGTCTCTAACATAAGGTCTGTAGAGTTGGAATTGATTAATACTGTCGATGGCGTGACTCAAAACTTCATGAATCTCCATTACTTCGTGGGCACCGAGTTGTGCTGTCATAATAAAACCCCCTCAATAAAAAGTTTATTTCCGGATTTTAGTATGTTCATTTAACATGGATTCGGTAAGTAATTTTTACAAATCCGCCTTATATCCAGTAGTATCAAGCATTTTAAGCGTTTAAAAAAGGAAAAATTTTTAGCAAAAA
>JAIHAN010000069.1 GCA_020054815.1 Peptococcaceae bacterium
GACGCTCTTCCGATCTGCAGGAATATAAGCCAGCCATTTGTCCCGGTCACAAATGGCCACACCCAAATCAGCCTGGGTAAACTGGTTGATTAAGGGAGCCACTTTAAGAAGGTGGTCTAAAATAGTTAATTCATGCATAGCAAATTCTACCTCCCCACTCTCGCTTTTTCCCATAATTCAGCAATTTTCTGACAATGCCGGTCTTATCCACACATTTGAAGAAACTAACTTCACCACTATATACTAAAACTTCACACCAAATTATATTAATCCTATATATTCGCGTTAAAGTAACCCATCTCCTTCTTTAATATAAGCTTAACGAAAAGAAAAGAGCTACCGGATGTAAGAAAAAACTTTCCTAGATAACATTTGTTTCAATACTTTTTACTTATCTTAATACCTTGTCTTAAGCTATAATTAAAAATAAAGATTATTTTAAAAGTCAGGAGGGATGTGAGGATGTTTAATTGGCTTAGAAAAATAATTCGGGGAACTGAATTCACCTGCCAAGACTGTGGTTATACATTTTCCGAAAAAGAGGCCTCCACAATTATCCTCAATGCCGGTACTGACAGTGTCTCCTATGTTATTTGCTGCCCCAAATGTAAGAGTGACAGGAAGATAAGGAAGTAGCGTATTAGTTCGCAGTATATTAGTTGGTAATTGGCAGTTGGTAGTGATGCTGTTCGCAATTTAGAGTTCATGAAAATCGTAGTCAGATCTTGTAACCAGAAAAGTCATCTAAAATACAAGGAAAGGTGGAGGATATACGTGATCGTTTCCCATGTTAAGGATGTGCAAAAAATACCCATGAACGCTCCGGGTGTGCTAAATGCCATGAAGCAGGTGCTCATTGGTCCCAAGGAAGGCTGGGATGGTTATGTGATGCGTGTGATGACCCTGGAAAAACAGGGTTACTCCCCGCAGCATACACATAGCTGGCCCCATATCAATTATGTTCTCAAGGGCCAGGGTACCCTTTTCATAGAAGATAAGGAATATGTACTGGAAGCCGGTTCCTTTGCCTATGTACCCGGCAATGTCCTGCACCAGTACCGCAGTACCAGTGACGAAGACTTTGTTTTCATCTGCATTGTGCCGGAGGAAGGGGATAAGTGAGTTGGTAGTTGGTAGTTCGCAGTTGGCAGATTACAGTAAGTTACCAGTTATTAGTTACTAGTGTCACGAAATGCATTGTATGATTTCTATTACGGGTAACAGAAAAAGCCTGGCTCGTGTAGCCGGGCTATGTTTTTGGGTATAAGAAATGCAAAAACAACACAAAGTAAGAACGAAGCCTATTGGCAGGAGGTAAACTCATGACAGGGGAAAAGTTTTTCGAAGATGTCTATAAAGAAATTGCCCATTCCATCGATATTCTTTTCTGCAATTTAAAATACAAAATTAGGGAACGCTTCCTCTTGGAAGCGTTCTCCTTGTTATATGCACTTGCACTCAGCCAGTTTACTAAACCGGTTGTTGACATCATCCCAGTTGATCAGGTTAAACCAGGCTTCTACAAAGTCAGCCCTTCTGTTTTGATATTTAAGATAGTAGGCATGTTCCCACACATCAATGGTAAGCAAGGGAACCACCCCCCATTGGGTCAGATTCTGGTGTTTCTCTGCTGTGAGAATTTCCAGTTTGTTGAATTTAGGATTCCAGACGAGAATAGCCCAACCAGATCCCTCAACGGCTACTGCGGCAGCCTTAAACTGGGCTCTAAAGACAGCGAAACTTCCAAAGTCCTTGGCAATTTGCTCTGCTATAGGGCCCGCAGCTTCTCCTCCGCCATTAGGTTTCATATTCTCCCAGTAGAGAGTGTGAAGCAGGTGACCGGAACCATGGAAAGCTAGTTCCCTTTCCCAGTGTTTGATCAGGGCATAATCCCCTTTCTCACGGGCTTCCTGGAGTTTTTCTTCAGCTTTATTGAGGCCGTCTACATAAGCCTGGTGATGTTTGTCATGGTGTAATCTTACTGTAGCCTCATCCATATATGGTTCTAAAGCATTATATGGATAGGGCAGTTCGGGTAAAACGTGTTTTGTCATAATCAATCTACTCCTTTCAATCATGTAATATCCTCTCTAGTAAATATTGCCTGTTTATTAGTATTCGATACTAATAGCAATATTCCTCTAACGTCTATACAAATATTTTTTATGTTGCTGATAAACCCAGTATCTTATACTCCACCAGACTAAAGTTATATAATTGTTATTTTAGCATATTTTGGTGAGAACCTGAATTAAAAACCACACCTGACAGTGCGGTTTAAAAAGGAGGGATTTTATGCTTTCTTCTCCAGTTCACCGACAGCCACATTGGCCGCAGTAAGTACAGGGTCCCAAACGGGACTAAAGGGAGGAGCATAACTCAAATCCAGTTCGGACAGAGCAAAAGGCGTTAATCCCAGTTGAACAGCAACAGCCAGCACGTCTATACGCTTACCTGCCCCGGCACCACCCACGATTTGCGCTCCCACTATTTTTTGACTGGCTTTCTCAATTAACAATTTTATCGTCACCGCCTGGGAGCCTGGATAGAAATGGGCTTTGGTATAAGCCTCCACCTTGATTTCCTGAACTTCTCTCCCTAACTGCTGGGCTTCTCGCTTGCTTAGCCCGGTACGACCGATTTCCAGGTCCAGGACTTTGATAATGGCCGTCCCTACAATGCCGGCAAATTCGGCCTTTCCTCCGGCAGCGTTTTCTCCGGCTACCTTACCCTGTTTATTGGCTGTGGTGCCCAAGGGTATATAGGCATCATCCTGATAAAGCAGATGATAAGCCGTGGCACAGTCCCCTGCCGCATAGATATTGGGGATATTTGTTTCCATGTACTTGTTGACTTTAATTGCTTTCTTTACACCCAGTTGAATACCGGCTTCGGCCGCTAACTCACTATTGGGCTGGATGCCAATAGCCAGGATGACTAAATCCGCGGGAATTTCACCTTTATCCGTAACCACTTTCCTAACCTGGTCCTGGCCTTCCAGGGCCAAAACTTTTTCACCTTTTCGTATCTGAACCCCTTCCTTAACCAGGTACTCTTCGACCAGGGCTGCCATATCCTCGTCAATATTGCCGAGAAGTTGGGGAGCCAGTTCAACAATGGTTATCTGTTTTTTCCAGGCGGCAAAGGCTTCAGCCATTTCCAGGCCGATATACCCTCCCCCTACAATGACAATATTCTTAACCTGCTCACTCTGCATCTGTTCTTTAATGCGTCTTGCCGAAGGAATACTCTTAACAGTAAAGACATTGTCCAGTTCCTTTCCCGGTAAAGGAGGAACAAAGGCCCTGGCCCCTGTGGCAATAACCAGTTTATCATAGTTCACTTTCTTTTCTGCGCCTTCACTGTCCACAACGATAATCTGCATTTCCGTGGGTAAAATCGACAGTACCTTATGGTTGGTAAACACTTTAATTCCCTGCCTGGCAAACTGTTCCTTAGTTCTGGCTATGAGCTTCCGCTCTTCCTGCACCATACCTGCAACAAAATAGGGGAGGCCACAGCCGGCATAGGAAATGTACTCCTCATCCGTATAAACCTCGATTTCCATGTCCTTATTCGTTCTTCCTGCCTTACTGGCTGCACTCATACCTGCCGCCACCCCACCGATGACCACTAACTTCGCCATCTTCACACCTCCATACCCCCACAGGGTATATTTTATGGTTTTATGATATTATTTTTCCTCCCCCTTAGTCAAGGTTTTTTGTATCATTTGGTATGTTATTTAGTGCAACACGGGGACGGTCCTTGAAGGGGTCGCACATTGTTGAAAATAAAGAAGCCTCTCAAAAGTTCAGCGAACTAATGAAAAGCCTCTAAAAATATTATTTTTTTGTTAGCAAAATGTTAGCATCTATACATTAGCAAAAAAGAAAGCCTTGTAAATCAAGGCTTTCTAAGCTATCTTACATCATGCCGCCCATTCCGCCCATACCGGGAGGCATGCCCATGCCGCCTTTATTTTCCTCGGGTTTGTCAGCCACAAGGCACTCAGTAGTTAAGAGCATGGCAGCTATTGAAGCGGCATTCTGGAGAGCGGAACGTGTAACTTTAGCAGGGTCAACGATACCGGCAGCAATCATGTCCTCATAAACACCGGTGAGGGCGTTGAAACCAATACCTTTACCGGCAGCTTTTACTTTTTCTACAACAACAGAACCTTCAACGCCGGCGTTGTAAGCAATCTGCTTCACAGGCTCTTCTAAAGCTTTCTTAATGATCTTAATACCCGTCATTTCATCGGCGATATCGGAGGTCACATTATCAAGAGCAGGCAGAACTTGAATGAGAGCAGTTCCACCACCAGCTACAATACCTTCCTCTACAGCAGCCCGGGTAGCAGCCAGAGCATCTTCGATGCGGTGCTTCTTCTCTTTCAGTTCAGTTTCGGTAGCAGCACCAACCTGGATAATAGCTACACCACCGGAGAGCTTAGCCAGACGCTCTTGCAATTTCTCTCTGTCAAACTCGGAAGTAGTTTCTTCCAACTGCTTACGAATCTGAGCCACACGGGCATCGATGGCCTGCTTGGTACCGCGGCCTTCCACAATGGTGGTTTCTTCTTTGCTGATTTTTACTGTAGCAGCTTGCCCTAGCATGTTGAGGGTGGTATTCTCCAGTTTGAGTCCAAGTTCTTCACTGATTACCTGACCACCAGTAAGGACAGCAATGTCTTCTAACATAGCCTTACGACGATCACCAAAACCAGGAGCCTTAACGGCTACGCAGGTGAAGGTACCGCGCAGTTTGTTGACAACCAGGGTAGCCAGGGCTTCACCTTCAACATCTTCAGCAATAATAAGGAGCTGTTTGCCAGACTGAACTACCTTTTCTAATACAGGTAAAATGTCCTGAATAGCAGAGATCTTCTTATCAGTGATGAGAATATAAGGATCTTTGAGGACGGCTTCCATTTTATCGGTATCAGTAATCATATAAGGAGAAATGTAGCCCCGGTCAAACTGCATACCTTCTACCACTTCTAAGGTAGTACCCATACTCTGGGACTCCTCAACAGTGATAACGCCGTCATTACCAACGGTCTCCATAGCCTCGGCAATCAGATCACCGATTTCTTTATCGGCGGCAGAAATAGAAGCAACCTGGGCAATAGCTGCTTTGGATTCAATAGGTTTAGCAACAGCCTTGATTTCATTGACTGCGGCAGCAACGGCCTTTTCGATACCTTTTTTCAGGATCATGGGGTTGGCGCCGGCAGCAACATTCTTGAGACCTTCACGAATGATAGCCTGAGCTAAGACAGTAGCTGTAGTAGTACCGTCACCGGCTACATCGTTAGTTTTTGTAGCAACTTCTTTAACCAGCTGGGCGCCCATATTTTCAAAGGGATCTTCTAATTCGATTTCCCTGGCAATAGTAACACCATCATTGGTGATGGTGGGAGAACCAAATTTTTTATCAAGTACTACGTTCCGACCTTTAGGTCCTAAAGTAATCTTTACAGCTTCTGCTAATTGGTTAACGCCTTTTTCTAAGGCTTTTCTGGCCTCTTCACCGAAAATAATTTGTTTGGCCATGTTTTTCCCTCCTTAAAAATTAATAATATGTGCTCCGCGAAATGTTTAAGTAAATTAGATGATGGCTAAGATATCCCTTTCGTTAAGAATCATAACTTCCTGTCCATCAATCTTGATTTCAGTGCCAGCATATTTGGAGAAGATAACTTTGTCCCCTACTTTAACTTCGAGGGGTACCTTCTGGCCATTTTCTAAGGTCTTACCGGTACCAACAGCCAGAACCTCACCTTGCTGCGGCTTCTCCTTGGCAGTGTCAGGCAGGACAATACCACTCTTAGTTTTTTCTTCTTGAGCTAAGGTTTTAATGACTACTCTGTCGCCGAGAGGCTTAATGTTCATATAAAAACCTCCTTTAATATTAATTAATATATTGTTAGCACTCAACGTTATCGAGTGCTAATACCCATAAATAATAATAGTAAAGGCCTGAGGAGATAGCAACATTGATATAGGGCTAATTATCACTATTATCAGCCTTTTTCTTCCCGTTAATCAACTTTTCTCCTTATTTCTACTGCATACATTTACTACATTTTGGTTTATGCTATTGGAAAGTATGCTGGAACATTAAACCAACAGTAAATATATTTCCAGTCATTACAGGCTTTTATACATTGCAATAGGTAAAATTTTCACGTAATGTATTAAATAGATGAAGTGGAAGAAAACAGCAAGGAGAGAATTGATTTGGATAAAAAGACCTTACGTAAAAACTTACTCAAACAAAGAGAGTCCCTACCATGGCTGGAAGTCCAGGGTAAAAGTCACGAGGTTACACAGCGCCTGCTCTTTTTACCTGAATATAAAAAAGCTGAAACCATCCTTATTTATCTTGCCTTTAACAAGGAACTGGACACCTCAGCCTTTATGCAAACAGCCTGGCAGCAAAAAAAGAAAATTGTGGTACCTGTCTGCCAGCCCCAGGACAGGAGCCTGCTTCTCTCCCAACTGCTGGCTTTTAACGAATTAGCTCCGGGTACTTGGGGCATCCCCGAACCAAAGGCTGAGTTTCTGCGCCCTGTCCCCGTCCAGCAGATTGACTTACTGATCATACCGGGTGTGGCTTTTGATAGCCAGGGATACCGGCTGGGCTATGGCGGCGGTTACTTCGACCGCTTCCTGCCTACCATAAGACCAGACTGCACGAAAGTAGGTCTGGCCTATGATTTTCAATTGCTGGATGAACTCCCCCGTGAACCACACGATACAGCAGTGGATGTCATTGTCACAGAATGCAGAATATATTACGTAAAAAAGGAGAGTCCATGACTCTCCTATAATTATTTTTATGTACCTATAATAGTTGAGCAGTTCGCAAGATTTTTACCAATTCTTCCTTTTCCTGTGGGTTCAGCGATAGTAACGGCATCCTCACCGCCCCGCCTTTAAACCCTAACATGTCCATGGCCAGTTTCAAACCGGCAATGCCGTAAGTACCCGTAACAGCGGTGTTGACAGGAATAAGGCGGCACTGTAAATCCCTCAATTCATCAAACTTACCCTCCTGGTATAACTGGTACATCCGGACACACTCCCGGGGACAACAGTTAGCCAGGGCCATAATCCCACCTTTAGCCCCCATGGCTAAGCCTGGGTAGAGCACATTGGCCGTGCCCACCAGGACGTTAAAATCCGGGCCGGCCTTAGCCACATGGAGAGAAAGCTGGGTAACGTCACCCGCACTATCTTTAATCCCGATAATGTTGGGATGTTCTGAAAGTATACCCACTAAATCAGGCGTAATAGTGACCCCCGTAAACTTGGGAACACTGTATAACATAATAGGAATATCAGAATTGTCAGCCACCGTTAGGAAATGTTTCTTTAAAACTTCTTTCGTCATCCTGTCCTTATAGTAGTTGGGGGTGAGAATAAGGGCAGCATCTGCACCCAGCCGGGCACATTCATTGGTGAGCTCAATGGTCTCCCTGGTGCTTTCACAGCCGGAACCTACGATAACCAGCTTATCCTGGGCAGCCGCCTCTACCCCCGCCTTTACCAGGTCCAGTTTTTCTTGTTTGTCCAGGTAAGCGTATTCACCATTAGAACCAAAAATAACATAGCCCGCCAAACCGGTTTCATTGTATTTGGCGATATTTTCCTGAAATGCTGCAAAATCCACATCTCCCTCAGTTGTAAAAGGAGTCACAACAGGGGAAAAGGCCCCGGTTATTGGCTTTTTAGTCATATCAATCCTCCTCTTGTTCTTTCATATTTTTAATCGTGTTTTCCACAACTTCTAAGTGCTCCTTCATAAGCTGCCTGGCTTTTTCACTATCACCTTCTTCGATAGCTTTTAAAATAGCTTTGTGATTCTCAATAGAAGCGTGAACACGTCCCGGCAGGAGGAGGGTGATATCCCGACTCTCACGTAAATTATCAATAAGAGTAGTCATTACTTTAACTAATGTTTTATTTCTCGTACTATGGACGAGAGCGTAGTGGAACTCCGAGTTAATTTTATTTAATCTTGTCTTATCCACCAAGGGCTTTTTTCCTTCTTCTTCAGCCTGCTCAATAAGCTCCCGCATGACTTTTATATCTTCAGCCGTTACATTTAGAGCTGCCCAGGCCGCCGCCTCCGTCTCAAGAATTTTACGTATCTGGAAAAGCTCTAAAAGATTTTCCCTTTCTTTTAAAAGGATATTCTGTAAATCCGATAAATATGGGCTTTCCTTATGCTCTGCCACGAAGGCTCCCAGCCCCCGTTTAATAACGATTAACCCCTGACCAGCTAGAAGCTTCATGGCTTCCCGGACTGAAGTGCGGCTTACCTGAAAACTTTCGGCGAGTTCATTCTCAGAAGGAAGCTTATCGCCTGGTTTAAAGTGACCGGAAGTAATAGATTCTCTAATCTGTTTAAATACTTTTTCGGTAAGACTGGCATTTTCACTTACAGGTGTAAAATATCCCATTTAACCCTCCAACCACGCACGATTCGTCATAACACTTCATTCCCAATTTATCATATAATACCCAAACAGAAAAAACTATCCTTTTTCATTTATTATGCCGTAATTTGCTTCCCATTTCTGTTTCCACGTATGGCCTTAATTATGGGCCATACCACTGCAGCCAGGGCGCAAAGCATAATAATGCAGGCGATGGGTTGGGTAAAGAAAATACTTAGACTACCACCCGAGAGACTTAGGGACTGTCTTAAAGAAGTCTCCAGAAGGTTCCCTAGCACTAAAGCAAGTACCATGGGGGGCACGGGATAATTCATTTTTTTCATGACATAGCCTAAAAGACCGAAGAAAATGGTCAGCCCCACTTCGAACATGCTGTTGCTCAAACTGTAAGCACCTACTAAAATAAAGGCCATGACTACAGAATTTAAGATAGCAGGAGGTATTTGAAGTATTCTAACGAAGACAGGGATACAAAGTATGACCAGACAAATCAACAGGATATTTCCTATATACATGCTGCCAATTAATCCCCAGACAAAATCCGGATTCTTTTCAAAAAGCATAGGACCAGGCCTTAAACCGAACATCATTAAGGCACCCATAAGGACAGCTGTACTGGCCGAACCGGGTACACCAAGTGTCAAAAGCGGAACGAAGGCACCAACTGACGCAGCGTTATTGGCGCACTCGGGAGCGGCAATGCCTTCGATAGCTCCTTTGCCGAACAACTCTTTACGGTGAGGAGGGGCCGTGTTCTTTGCAGTACCGTAAGAGAGGAAAGTCGCTATAGTAGCGCCTGCTCCGGGAAGCATACCAATGAAAAACCCCAGTACAGTTCCTCGCACAATATGCCAGGCTGATACCGTCCAATCCCTTAAATTGGGGAACAGTTTCCGCCATCGTAGTTGTTCTCTATCACATACTAAGGGAACTTGTTCCTCCTCCATAGAGATAAGGATTTCCGCAATACCAAATACGCCAAGGGCCACTACGATAAAATCAATCCCATCATACAGCTCCATCATACCAAAGGTAAATCGAGGTAATCCAGTTACCAAATCCAAGCCAAGTATAGCAATGAAAAGTCCCAATAAGGTAGAAATAAAAGCCTTTATAGGCGATTTATCCGTGAGTCCGGCTACAGTGGTTAAGCCAAGAACCATTAAAGCAAAGTACTCCGGAGGCCCAAAACTGAGGGCTACTTTAGCCAGGGCAGGTGCCAAAAAAGTAAAGGCAATGACGCTGGCTGTGCCTCCACAAAAGGAGGCAAATGCCGCCATTCCTAAGGCCGGCCCCGGTCGTCCAGATTGGGCTAAGGGGTATCCGTCAACCGTTGTCATAACCGATGCAGGGTCACCCGGTACGCCAATCAGTATAGATGTGATTGAGCCACCATACATAGCGCCGTAATATATACCCGCGAGAAGAATTATCCCTGCCGTCGGGTTTACGCCAAAGGTTATAGGCAATAAAATAGCCAACCCTGCGGAAGGACCTAAACCCGGAAGGGCACCTATGAGAACACCAGATATTACTCCTATGAGGCAAAAAAGTATATTAATGGGGTCATTAGCAATAGATAGACCATAGAGCAGGTTTTGTAATGTTTCCATGTCATTCCCCCCTTAAAATCCAAACAGTCCGTTCGGGAAATTTACCTCTAAAGCCTTTTCAAACACTAACCAAAAGATAAACGGTGTCACTACGGTAAGAGCAGCATTGACTTTCATGTTTTTTGTACCTGTCGCCCATGACAAAAATCCTGTTAAAAGGCCAATTGCTACCAGCATGCCCACTACTTTAACAAGAACCATCGCCAAAGTTGAACTCCCAATCACTACTAAGACATTTCTTAAAAAAGTTTTGTCAAAGGACGGATCTTTGGTGGAGTCAGGCTTGTTTCCCAGGGTATTGTTATAAAGCATCAAAAAAGCAAGCCCTATAATAAATATGCCGGTCCAAAGGGGAAGAAAACCCGGGCCGGGAACGTTATCAATAATGTATTCCATCTTAATAGCATCCCAGATAACATAAGCTCCAAACAACAGCAGGACAATACTGGTAATAATATTTGCACCCTTCATCTGCTCACATCCCTTCAATTACTGCTATCTTAGGGAAAGAGAGGCGGCTTTGCACCGCCTCCGTCCTGTTATTTATTTTTTGATCTTAGAAAGAAACTCTTCATACATTTTGGTGGTATCAACCAGCGCCTGACCGAATTCCTTCGAATTTAGGTAGCGGCCTTCCACCATATTTTTCTTGAGATAATCTTTCTTCCACTCATCACTTTCTGCAACTTTCTTGAATACATCTTCAAGATACTTGAGAGCATCTTCGGGGATATCTTTAGGTGCAACTACGCCACGGAATTGTGCAAGTACAAGATCAATTCCCTCTTCTTTGAGTGTAGGCACATCCGGTAAACCAGTTAATCTGTCCTTACTGGCTACAGCGAGGGCTCTGGCTTTCTTTGCCTCAAGCTGACTTAAAGCCTCGCCAGGGTTAACCCAGGCCATGTCCACGTGTCCACCCAGAACAGCGGTCATAACTTCTCCGCCAGAGTTAAAGGGAACGTATTTCATTTCTGTTCCTGTACGTGCTTGCATTGCATGATACATTACAGCGTCATCAGAGGTACCGCTGGTACCGCCTACACTAAGAGTTTTGGGATTGGCTTTGGCATCGGCGATAATTTCTTTTACACTCTTATATTTGGAATCTTCTTTTACAACCAGGACCAGGGTATCCATTGCAAGACCGCAAATAGGGGTAAAATCTTTGTAAGTAACAGGGGATTGGCCCAGTATAGGAGCTGTATAAAAACTGGAACTTACACTAGCTATAAAGTAAGGATCTCCTTTTTTCTCGGCGGTATAAGCATACCCAATGGAACCGCTTCCACCCGGTTTATTGTTTACGACAAAAGGTTGAGAAGATAATTTTTTATCAGTAATAACTTTCACGAGCATTCTGGCCATAATGTCACTACCGCCACCGGCAGAGAAAGGAACAACAAACTCAATACTCTTGGAAGGATAAGCAGCTTTTTTAGAACCGCTTCCACAACCTGCAAAAAGGGTTACTACCATAGTCATAATAACCAATAAAGCCACTAATCTCACTTTTTTCATCACAGTTCTCCCCTTTTCCCAATTTTCAGATAATTAATGTCGTGTTTCTCTTTATCCAATAAATCTTTATCCCACCTCCTGGTTTAGCATGAATAATGTATTTATTATACTTCGGGGACAGTTATCTTGTTATCAGGATAGTTACTGTCCCCTTTGCTTCACTAGGTACTATTCTTTTGTAGCAGCTGCTTCAGCGCTGGCAAGCGCATATCTTTTGAAAACTTCTTCAGCCCTGTCAGGGTTATAAATACCACAGACACAGGGATGTGCCACCATCTCAGCAGCCTGGCGGGGAGTTTTTTTCCCGGCTTTTACTTCAGCTATAGCTTTTTCTACAAGGTAACGGGATATTAAACCGTGTCCACACTGGGTAACAACCTCTAAAACATCGTCAGAAGGAAGGTCCCCTGTTTTACCCCAGATATCCAGGGAAAGATTTACAGAGTGGGGTTTAATGCCTAACTCTCTGCTCATTTCCAGGATATCTTCAGTGGGGCCCTGAACAGTGACAGACATTCCTAAATCAAGTTCCTTTATTCTGCGAATTACTTCTTTTATTTTCTCCCTGCTGGAGAAAGCACATCTTACTCTTGGTATTTCATTCAGAGCAGCTTTTATTTCCTCTATATTAACACCTGCGTAAACAGTACCGGTATCATACGAACCAATGTTTGAAGGTCCAATATCCCATACGACTTCCAGTACCTTTCGTAATTTTTCTTTTGAACCTACATGGTTCACATCTGCTGCTGCGGTAACCAGTAAGACATAGTCATTTTTCAGGGACTCTGCTGTTCCCCTTCTATGCAGTGAATGTGTCACAGACTTTTTCCTCCTTCTTCTCGCGGTAAATCTTGAAAGGCCTTCCTAAGCCTAAATTAACCTTGGAATTAACCCGTGGCTTCATCCCTAACTCTTCAAGCACAGGTAAAACAGGCAATGAACCATCATCTTCGTAGCAGCAGATTAAATCTAAGGAGAACACCGTATCCAGTTCCTGGGCTACCTTCTTCACTCTTTGCATAATAGGGACTAACATCTTAAAGTCCGCTGCAAACTCAATAATGGCCGAGACCAGTTTTTCTTCTTTATATTGTTTCTGAATGGTGCCTTTTTTGCGGTCTTCCATAAGATGGGTAAGTGGGTTGCATTCCTCAAACTCAATCCCCAATTCAGCTAAAGCCATGGTGCATTTTTCCACTTCTGTCATAGTAGTTCCCAGGCAGGGACGGCCTACTTCTAAGGCTATACCGATCTCGCCCCGGCATACTCTTCCTGTAACATCATTAGTTTTAACTTCTTCTGTACCCCGTCCCGGAATTTTAGTAACCTTATGACTGGTGCTGGGGTCGCTGAAGAAACGACGAATAGCCCGGGGGCCTTCGTAAAGCCCCGGTTCTTCATAAAAGGCTCCCTTGGGGCAGCGCACAACCAGGCTCCGTATACAGTTCCCGCATTCCAAGCAAGCATCACGGTCAATAATCGCTTTTTTGTTAACAATAGAAATAGCCTGAGCAGGACAATAGGGAACACATATCCCGCATCCGCTGCATTTTTCCTGATCAACTAACAAAATAAGTCCCTCCTTATGTATTTTAATGTACTCCACTATGTCTGATATCATACCAGCTTTAATGCACGACATCATATATCATACAACTTGCGCTGTTCTTTTCCATTTATTGTCAAATGGCTTGTGACTTCAGTATATTACATGTTATAAAGATAGGCAATATTTATAATTGTCGAATTATTACTATTCCTTAAAACGCCTTGGTCATACCACCATCTACCAGGATGGTCTGCCCCGTAATATAGGTGTTGGCCGCCGAACAGAGAAAAACCGTCAATCTGGCATATTCCTCAGGATATCCGTAACGTCCTAGCGGAATAATCTTATTCGTATTTTCCACAACCTGTTCAACAGTAATACCGGCCTTCTCGGCCCTTATTTTATCCAGTAGAGCAATGCGCGCTGTTCCAATTCGGCCAGGCCCCATCACATTAACCAGGATATTATCCTTACCTAACTCTTGTGATAGTGTCTTACTTAAACCAACTACTCCCATTCTAAAAGTATTAGAAAGAATGAGATTCTCTAAAACCTGTTTAACAGACACCCGGCAACATAGTCATTACTTTGGAATGGAAGGATACCAGAAAATCAGGAGGAAAAGTCATGTTAGAGACCACATTTTGGGCATAGATCTGACCATTAATAACTGTCGCTACTTTAAGATTCATAACATCCTCAATCTCATCGGGTGTAACAAGTTGGGGACCGAAACTAAAAAAAGTATCAAAACTTTTAGACCTCGTTAGGTAGCGAGGATTTTTCCTTAATATGTCCTCAGTGGTCATATCAATAATTGTAGTGAAACCAGCGACAACACTCAGCCAGTCTTCCCGTTCCACATTCTTACACTGCTTGCCAAAAATAACCCCCAGTTCACTTTCCGCCGTAGTCCTTTCCGACTGCAGCGGTATTTTTATCTCATCCATAGGGCCGATAATCGACGTATCGGGCTTCATAAAACTGGCAGGCTCTTTATGAGGAGCTCTTTCAGCCAAGTCAGAGGTATGGTCAACATAGTTAAGCCCAATACCCCAAATTTTCCGGGGGCGACGGTAAAGGGGTGCATATACTACCTCTTCTTTTGGTATAGCGGAAAGAGCCTCCACTTGTTTCTTACCCTGGCGGCGATACCATTCATTCATTTTTGCCAGTTGTCCAGTAGTTATTAATTCCAGCATATCCGTTGACCAGTTTTGTTTAAGTATTCGGTCAATTTCTGCGACAGGGACTAGACCCTTCGCAGTATAGACTGCTGCAACTTCCCCTGCGTCTGATCTAATTGTCGCTAACTTCATATTTACTCCTTTCTGCTAATACTCTGGAATAAGATATTCCTTACTATCCCCCTTTCTTAAACCCTAGATTCTAAAGGTACACAAAGTTCCCGGGCT
>JAIHAN010000070.1 GCA_020054815.1 Peptococcaceae bacterium
TTGTTTTTGCCCTTTTTCGATTTAGAGTATATTAGAGGAAAAAACTTACTTAGTTCAGCACACCCGAAAAAATAACAAAACCAAAACAGACGAAATGAAAAGTTAGTATTATCGAAATAACACGGGTATATGGCCCGGGGCCCCACAGTTTCTTCTCCTTGTTCAGCTTCTCCCAGGCATCATAGCCGATCATCAACACTGCATGGTAGAGCCCATAAGCAAGGTAATGCCTTTCCAGGCCGTGCCAGACTCCCATGAGGCCGAATAAGGATAGATATCCCACGGAAGAAATGGCGAACTTGCTCCGCAGCCGTTTTTTCCGGGTAAGGGCCATAACCAGGCGCATATAGACATAATCCCGGAACCAGTATGAAAGGCTCATGTGCCAGCGGTTCCAAAACTCCTTGATATTAGCGCTTAGAAAGGGTCTATTAAAATTCTCCGGTGTTTTTATGGCCAGGATGTTGCTGACACCGATGGCAAAAGCGCTGTACCCGGCAAAGTCAAAGAAGAGGTATAAGCCGTAGGCATACATATAGGAGAAAAAGGAAGCCACTTGCCAGGGCGGTAAAACCACTTTATCCAGCCAGTAGACCTTAATGAGCACAGCGAGAATGAATTTGTATAAAAACCCCTGAAAGATCCTGTTGATACCCACATACAACAATTCCCTGTACTCCCCTGGACCCGGTGTTATGTAAAAATCTTTAGTGAACCGCCGGTAGCGGTCAATGGGTCCTGAACTAAGGGTAGGAAAAAACAGTAAAAAGGCAAGAAAATCCCGAAAGAGGGGCTGGAAAATCAGTCCGTCCCTAATCTCTATCACCATCTGTAGGCATTTGAAGGTCACATAAGATATGCCCAGAAAACCAAAGGGGCTGTGACCCAGAAAAGGAGAAAGTTTAGCCGTTACCAGGGGCAATAAGGACCCAAGGAGAGCTAACCGGTATAGCAGCAGAGAATTATTTTGCTGCCTCACCACACTGTAGCCTTTGATGATCGACCACTGCCAGGCCACATAAAGAGCCAAAAAAAGGGCCTGCTGTGACGAACCTGCAAATATGAGGCTAAGCATGATGACCAAAGCAATAAAGGTATAAAGACGCAAGGACTTTCCCAAGAGGCCTAAAACCACGGCAGGAAGAAGGACAATCAATAAGATCAGAAAGAACTGGAGGTCGGCAAAAAGGATCATGGGTTCAGTTCCTCCAGTAAGGCTCTACGGTCTGCTTTACCATTAGGAGTTATGGGAATGTGCTCTTTAACCAGCATCTTCCTGGGTATCATGTACTCCGGCAATTTCCGAGCCAGCTCTTTTCTCACGTTTTTTATCAGTTCCTGATGATTCTCCCAGCCGGGGGCAGGTACCAGATAACCCGCCAGGTACTGGCACTTTCCCTCTTTATGGACAGGAACCACTACCGCATTGTTCACACCGGGGAGAGTACGCAGGTTCTTCTCAATGTCTTCTAATTCTATGCGGTAACCATGAAGCTTTACTTGAAAATCCAGGCGCCCGCTGTAAAATAACAGCCCCTCTTTTACATAGCCTACATCCCCTGTCTTATAAGCCCTTCTGGTTCCTTCCCTGTCCTTTACGAGATAAAAGGACTTTTGGGTCAAGGCAGGATTATGAAAATAGCCGGGGCTGACACTGGCTCCCTGGATAATGATTTCGCCTTTTACGCCTTCCGGTACCGGTTCTCCCTTTTCATCAGCGATCATAATCCGGCAGTCGGACTTGCAGTACCCCACCGGCAGCGGCCGGAATTTTTCAAGAACCTCCCGGTTCACCAGGATAGAAGTTACCGCCACTGTAGCCTCCGTGGGTCCATAGGTGTTAAAAATTCGGGCTTCGGGAAACCTGGCCTGTAGTTTCTCCACACTTTCATTAGTCAAAACCTCCCCGCAGAAGAGGAAAGTCTTTAAAGTCGGCAACATCTCCCGGTTAAAGCTCCGTTCTAGGAGACACATTTCCATAAAAGAAGGTGTAGATACCCAGACTTCCAAGGGAGCCTGCTTCAGCCAGTAAAAGAGTTCCCGGGGATTTAGAGTCATACTGCGGTCAACACTCCAAATGGTACTACCGCTGGACAGGGCCAGGTAAACATCCATGACGGATAAGTCAAAGGAAAAAGGTGCCTGGTTGAGAAAGACCATATTTTCCCCGATGGACCAGGCCTCTCTTCCCCAGTTGACAAAACTTTTCAGACAGCTTAAGGTAATCTGCACCCCCTTAGGGTCTCCCGTACTGCCTGAAGTATAGATAATATAGTAATTATTCTCATCTCCTACTTCCCAGGCCGGGTCAGGCCGCCTGCCCCTATATTCCTTGATGATGTCCGTAAGTCTTCCATCATAACTTCCTTGACTGTCCAAGACCCTGATTCCCTCATAGCAGAGAGACTGGGGAAGGGTTACTGGTGATAGAATGAGCCTGGCCTGGGCATTGGTGATAATCTTCGCAATTCTCTCGGGAGGCAGGGATTCATCCACCGGTATGTAAGCATGTCCTGCTTTCACACAGGCTAAAAAAGAGACCAGCATCTCTTTCTCTTTATGGCCATAAACCACAATAGGAGTACGGTCATTGGGATACTGTTGGGCAATCCAGACGGCCAGGGCATCGGACTGCTCCGCCAGTTCGGCATAGGTTAAAGTTTCCTCCCTATGGATGAAAGCTGTACGCTGGGGATGGGTGGCTGCCCAATAGCTGATCTGACTTAACAAGAGCGCGACCCCCTAAAAATTAGTGTAAATAAAGTTGCCTGCAGTAAAATCATTGAAGCCGTAAATCCATAACAGTCCCAGTAAAATAGCCAGGTAATAGCAGGTTTTCACCACCCACTGAGCTGCAGGCTTATTCCAGACTGCCATGATGGTGTTTATCCAGGACTTCATTGACGTAAACCCATCCTTTCCAGCCTAAATGCATATCATCTCTTAAGAAAAACTTGTCGTATTCGTGCCGGGAAAAATCAGCAATTTTAAAGCCGTAGGAACGGATAAGCTCCCGGGTCTTCTCATAGTGAAGCTGACGGTCTTCTTTGGGAAATCCGATGTAATCATACCAGTACCCATTGACAGGGACCATCACAAAAAGGGGATCCGCTTTCCTTTCCTTTAAAAGCTTTAAAACCAGGGTGAAATCGGCAAATTCTACAGATTCTGCATAGGTAACAGACTGGGCATAGCCCTTAAGGCTCTCCAATTTTCCTTGAAAATGCCGGCGGAAATAATCATCATTAATTCCAAAATCATTATTACTGCAGGCCTGTGCTCCTTCAGCTTCCGCTTTCTTTAGAAGCTCTGGCCAGAATGAACCTGTAACAGTCCTGGGCCCCTCCCTCTCTTCTCCTCTGCTAAGTAAAAGATAAGCAGAACGAAACTCATCTGTCTTTTCTAAAATAAAGAGCTTGAGATAGGCCAGGGATTTGACCAGCTGTTTAAGGGCAGGATGAAGATACCCGGGTTCCGCCGCTTCTTTCAAGAGAGTCCCCAGTACCAGGGGTTTCCTTGCTTCCGCAAACTCCAGCAGTCTTTGCGCCCCCGCCTTTCTGATCTCATCCTCCAATTCCTCATCTAAAACAAACCTGTAGGCATAAAGGGGTGAAAAATTTCCCCGGAAATAGGACTCAGGGATGCCTTCTCGCTCAAACCATTGAGGTGAGAGGATAAAAACAAGTTTTTTCCCTTCCAGGGATCGGCCTAATGCGGCAAAATTAAGAAAATGGATGATACTTTGGCTGCCGCCGCGCCCTACCAGAAAAGGCTGAAAACCTGAGGGTTTATGAGCAAAAATACTGGAAGGGTGATAGTGATCAAAGATGGTTAATTCTGAAGAGCCATAGACAGGCAAAAACTCTTCCGAAGCAAGGGCTTTTTTTTGCAAAACCAGCCCTTTCATTTTCACCGGCGGGTAAAGCACCGGGGCCACTTTCTCCACTGAGGCCTTCTCAAGAAAGGCGGATATGGCCGGACTTAAGCCAATAAGAAAAATAACAAAAAGGCTTAAGGCCAGGAAAAGGGGGCCAAAACGAGGCTTCATGATTTAGCGCCTTTCCTCAATAAACTTGATTATTTTATGGGGAGTGGCCCACATTTCCCGGTCAATCTCACTAATGGGAATAGCCATATGCAATTCTTCCTCAATGGCCACCAGGAGCTGTACTGTACCAAAAGAGTCCAGCAGTCCTGTTTCATAAAGTTCAACATCCGGATTTTCACGTATCTCTTCACTGCCGCAGACCTGACAGAGGATATCCAGGATTTTCTCTCTCATCACACGTAACCTCCGCTTTGCATATATAAAAAAACAGCCCATCGGGTACTAGTTTACCAGATAGACTGCGGAAAGCAAATCAGTTTATTCACCGGGATAGTACTGGAAATACCCGTAATATTCCCCCAGCCGGCTCTTACATTCCCCGGGCATTTCTTTTTTGGGCGGGATCCGTCTCCTGCCGGGGAAAAATTCCCTGGCTATCTCCAGGTCCCTGGCTTCTATCAGCAACCTCCCGGGAGGCCTAAACGTCGGCTCCTTTTTCATGAGAAACCACTCTCCTTTTTCCTGGTATGTCCATATTTTACCCGGGGCAGAAAGAAATAATTATTTTTTTATTATTTTATCCATTCCAGGGGGTCACTCTCCAGCAAACGCCAGGGATTCGTAAAAACGGGGCCTATGCTGATTGTCCAGTGGAGATGGGGACCTGTGCCTGGTTACTTTTAAGTTTTGGGTAAGAAATTTTTTGGGGAGAACGGTAATCATTTCCCTTTTCTCCCAAACAACCTGCCCTTTTCTGGAAATACTAATATTTAGAAAATATTTTCCCGCTGCCGTACGGTAATTCACAGCCGCCAGGGCTACCTGTCCTCTTTTATGATGGGTAAACCCGGGTAGATTCTTAAATAAACCTTGACACAAGCAATTTATGTATATTAATTTATAAGATAAGGAAATGCTAATAGAAAAACTGTGAAGGAGCCCAGTAGCCCGTTATGGTGACAACACAGAGAGCAGGCTGGTTGGTGCAAAGCCTGCCGGACATAATGGCGTGAATTACATTCCGGAGTTTCAGCAGAAAGTGCTTGCGGCTGTCACCCGTTATCGTGACTTGAGGCATCGTTAAGATGTAAAGTAAGGTGGTACCACGGGTCTTCTCGTCCTTATAGGATGAAGGACTCTTTTTTTATGACTAGTGATAGAAGGAGTGGAACAAATGGCTAACGTTTACGACATTTTGAGGGAAAGAGGATATATCGAACAGGCAACCCATGAAGAAGAGATTAGGGAACTCCTGGAGAAAGAAACAGTCACCTTTTATATCGGTTTTGACCCTACGGCCGACAGCCTTCATGTGGGTCATTTTATCCAGGTCATGGTGATGATGCATATGCAAATGGCCGGTCACAGGCCCATCGCCATTATCGGCGGCGGCACAGCTATGGTGGGAGACCCTTCGGGCAAAACAGACATGCGTAAAATGCTGACCAGAGAACTGATTGAAGAAAACGCTCAATCCTTTAAAAAACAGTTTTCCCGCTTTATCGATTTTGGTCCGGGGAAAGCCCTCATGGTCAATAATGCCGACTGGCTCCTCAATCTCAACTACGTAGAATTCCTGCGGGACATCGGTACACACTTCTCGGTAAACAGGATGTTAACAGCAGAATGCTATAAGAACAGGCTGGAAAAAGGGCTTACTTTCCTGGAATTCAACTACATGCTGATGCAGGCCTACGACTTCCTGGAACTTTATAAGAGGTACAATTGCAAGCTGCAGATGGGCGGCAATGACCAGTGGTCCAACATTATCGCAGGAGTAGAACTCATCCGGCGAGCTGAAGGAGGTTCAGCTTATGGTCTCACCTTCAAACTCCTGACTACCAGTGAAGGTAAAAAAATGGGAAAAACAGAAAGCGGCGCCATCTGGCTCGATCCTGCCAAAACTTCCCCTTATGATTTCTATCAATACTGGCGTAATGTCGATGACAGGGATGTCAAAAACTGCCTGGCCTTATTGACCTTCTTACCCATGGAAGAAGTAAACAGGCTGGGTTCCCTCCAGGATGCTGAAATTAACCGGGCCAAAGAAGTACTGGCTTATGAAGTCACGAAGCTGGTACATGGCGAGGAAGAAGCGGAAAAAGCCCAAAAAGCCGCCAGAGCCCTCTTTGGCAGCGGCGGTGATGCTGCTTCCATACCCAGTACAGAAATCCCTCAAACCAGGTTTACGGAAGGGATGGATATCCTCACCCTCTTAATGGAAACTGGACTGGCTCCTTCCAAAAGCGAAGGCAGGCGCCTGATCCAGCAGGGTGGTCTGACTGTAAACGAGAACAAGATTGATGATTTCAATCTTGTAATTAACCTTGATGATTTTGCTGACGGTAAACTAATGCTAAGAAAAGGGAAAAAAGTCTATCACCAGGTCAAATTAGTTTAGAGAATGTTTGATAAAAAGCACCAGTTACGCACTGGTGCTTTAGTCATTTCTAAAAAACTTTTTAGTCTCCTTGCTTTATACCCTCGTTAGTTCTGCCCCCTTGATAAAAACCAGGATTTCATCCAGGCTCTGGTTCATTTTTTCCGTAGTTACAGGGCGGAAAAGGTCTCCTTTCAATTTCAGCCTTTCCGGTACTGTCCGCATAGTAAAGTCCGCCGGGGTGATTTCCTTTTCCACCTCCGCCCACTCCAGGGGAGTAGAAACCGTAGCCCCGGGTTTTGCCCTTACGGAATAAGGTGCCGGCAAGGTTCTACCCCGCCACAACTGGAGATAATCAAAATAGAGGTGTTTCCCCCGCTTCTTCACCACCCGTTCCAGGGTGACCTTACGGGGATTTTTTTCTGCTATGTAACGGGCAATAAAGGTATTGATGAGCCGGGCTTCCTCATAAGTATACCTGGGCTCAATAGGTATATAGACCTGAAGGCCAGTGGCCCCGGAGGTCTTGATGACGCTAAAGAGGCCCAGGGAATCGATAACTTCCCTGGATTTGAGGGCTATTTCTCTCACCAGGGCGAAGTTGTCCGTATCCATAGGGTCCAGGTCCAGGGCCAATTCCGTAGGATAGTCAGGTTTAACATACCGGTCAAAGGGTACATGGATTTCCAGGGAAGCCAGGTTGGCCACCCAGACCAGGGTGGCGGTATCATTTAAGAGAATCCAGTTCTTATCGGAATGAAAGACTCGCTCAATCCATTCCGGGGCAAAATCGGGGATCTCTTTCTGGTAAAAGGATTTACCATCAATGCCGTCCGGAAATCTGATCATGGTTAGCGGCCGGTCTTTGGTATAGGCCAAAAGATAGGGGGAGACACTTATTAGATAATGAATGTAATCGAGTTTCGTGATACCCGATTCCGGCCACAAGATCTTATGAGGGTTGGAAATAGCGAGTTCTTTGCCCTCGATAGTGATTTGCATGCTCTCCATTTTTCTTCCTCCATGGTGGAAAATTTAAATCCCAAAGAGCAGTCCTTAGCTTACACCTAGTATCCCCCTGGAACCTATCCGTGGTATACATATACTTTCTTCCTTACTCCAAACGTTTTTCCAACTATGAAAAAACACAGGAGGCCGATATGCAGTTACAACCGATTATCCCCTTTGAACCAATGATAACGGAGCAAATCCCCCGGGGAGAACAATGGATTGCACAGGTTAAGTGGGATGGCGTCCGGGTTCTTACCTATTTCGACGGCCACGAGGTCCGGCTTTTCAACCGGAAACGAAACGAACGAACCATGCAGTTCCCTGAGTTTGCTGAGATTAAACGCTACTTAAGAGCCTCATCAGTTATTCTTGATGGCGAAATCATTGCCCTCCATAACGGCAAGCCCTCTTTTCATGAGGTCATGAGACGGGACGGAATTAGAAAACCGGAAAATGTGGAGAAAGCGCGTAAGGAAACACCTGTTACCTATATGCTCTTTGATGTGGTGTATTACAACGGGGTATGGGTCAAAGACCAGTCATTACAAAAGAGACAGGAGATTTTAATGGACATCATTACCCCGCAGGAAAATGTGCAGTTAGTGGAAAACTTCGCTGACGGTGAGAGTTTATTTACCGCTATCAAAGCTAACGGTATGGAAGGAATAGTCTGTAAAGACCTTAACAGCACATACACCATTAACGGTAAAGATCGCCGGTGGCAGAAGATAAAAAATTACAGGGACTTGGCAGCTGTAGTGGGAGGTGTAACCCTGCGTGACGGGATTGTTAATGCCCTCTTATTGGGCTTATACGACCAAAAGGGCCAGTTGTGGTACATCGGACATGCGGGTACGGGAAAGTTAACCCAGGCCGAGTGGCGAAACCTTACGGAACAGGTAAAACCGCTGGTCATTGAGCAACGGCCCTTTGTCAATAGACCTGAGCGGGCGAGAGGCGCACTCTGGATAAAACCGAAAATTACAGTGAAGGTCCAATTCGCCGAATGGACCCCTGACGGTGTCCTTCGGCAGCCCAGTATCCAGGCTTTTGTGGATGTTCCGCCGGAGGAATGTATTCTAAGTAAAGTCTGAGACAATTTTAAAGCCCTCCTTTGGCGGAGGGCGAGAAAAACTGGATTCCCGATTAGTAGTTACCTAGTAAACGAGAAAGGGAAAATACACTTTTAAACAGGAAACAGGACATTCAATCTCACAGGCACCACAATACCAGCACTCAGAATAATTCATGAAGGGCTTCTCATCTTTTCCCATTCTTAGACAGTCTAAAGGACAGAGATCCACACATAAACCACAACCGATGCATTCATCGCTAACAGCAATTGAAAATGTATTCATGCCCTGCCCTCCTTTTGGACTGATCTAAATGTGACCTTAATATCGGAGTGATCCTCACCTATCTGAATGTCAATGTGCTTTAACCAATTCTCGTTATCTGTATTTGGAAAATCAGAGCGTTTATGGATACTTCCCCAACGACTCTCTTGTCTTGTTAAGGAGGCTATAGCAGACATTTGGGCACAATCTAAAATATATTCCAGCTCAAGGGCCTTACATAGTTCGTGCAAGCTGCGAACACGCAAGTATAAAGGCAATTGTTCTCTTAATTCTAAGATTAAACCTAACCCCTTGTTTAATGACACTGCATTTTTAGGTGATAATAAATATTCATTGATAACTCGCCGTACTTTATATTCATATTGAGTATTGTCAATAAAATTATCTACTCGATTAGTTATCCCGATGATCCGTTTGGTCTCAAAGTTAAACTGTTCTTCCAGGTATTTTTCCGGTATCTTTTGGTTACCGGCGCTTTCAATGAATTTAACTGCACTTTCGGCGGCAACATTTCCAAAGACAAAAGCTCCTGTGAGATGCTGCATAGGTACGGAACTTACATCCCCGGCCGCAAAAAGTCCCCGTATATTTGTTTCCGCAAATTCATTGATAACAACTCCTGAAAGACCATGACCTCCACATAATTGGGCTTCAGTGGGATGTAATTCAATAAGATCACGATTAAACTTCATCTTTTTTAATTCCCAGTAACGCCGCTGCATAGGTCGCTCGGTACTGAACAAAACGTTTTCTATTTCACAGATTTTAGCTTTTGATAGATGACTCATCTGGATAAAGAAAGGGCCATCCCCTTTATCCACTTCTTCAATCAGTCTATGAACAGAGGCACGGCTCTGGTCTGCCACCACTTCACCACGATTGTTAATAACTTTTGCACCACGGGTTAAGACAATGTTCAACAGCGGAATACTAAGATCTTTTATGAGAGGATATCTAAGTGTATACTCCATCCCTGTAATTTTAACCCCAGACCGGAAGGCAAGAGAGAAACCATCACCAGCATTACCGGGGAAATCAAAGGTTCCGTATAAATACCCCGTATTAGGTAAGCCAAATCTCCCTGCCGAACCATTGGCCAAAATAATACTTTTTGCCTCACATAAAATCAACTTACCTTCATTTATGTCCAAGCCAATAGCGCCGATAACCCTATCCTCATAAACCAACAACTTAGTAACCATAGTTCTGTTTAATACAGTAGTTTTAGATTCACGGAGTTTCTTGGCCAGAATTAATTTGAGGTCTGGTTCATCCATTCCTACACAAAATCTACCCTCATCATCAACCTGCATTAGTAAATAGTTACCCTTGTCGTCCTTGGGGAAGAATACCCCCCAGCTTTCGAGTGTCTTCAGGATCTGAAAACTTCTTTCTGCCAACACACGACTAGGTGCCTCATCCACTAAATCGCAACACTTTCTTTTTAGTATATTTAAGTACTGAGAGACAGATGACACCCCTGGAACAATCACAACATTTAGAGCATCCATGCCCATTGTTACAGAGCCACTGCGCTTAATATGGCCTTTCTCCATGATACACACACTGGTGTCTGGTGCAAGTTCTTTGGCTCGTATTGCAGCCATGGAACCTGCGCAGCCCCCACCTATAATTAAGATATCTGTGTTCATCGTGGCTAAAGAAAGCTTCACTGGTACTTCCCTTTCTTTACTCTGAAATAAGCAGGCGTTGTATTAGTAACTTTTTTAAACGTATTGCAAAAATGTTGCACAGTAGAAAAGCCCACTTTTTTAGCAATTAATTTAAGCGGTCTTTCCATATCCTCTAATAGGAGAAACTTAGCTTTTTCGATTCGTGCTTCCAAAATAAAATTACTAAGGGACCTACCCGTACTAGTTTTAAACAGGCGACTAAGATAACTAGGGCTGGTATGTACCTGTGCGGCCAAATATTCCAGGGTGAGCGGTTCAGATAAGTGCTCCATGATAAAAAGCATTACTTCCCTAATCCTCGTGTCTTCACAGGAGCCTAAGCTGCTGTTTTCTCTAACCTTCTCCTTTACCCAGTAATCCAACAATTGGTAGGAAGATATTTGGCCATACAAGGCTTTTTTTGAATCCTGGTGAGCCTGTACTTTGGTCAAGCACTCATATAGTTCACTTTCTTCAATAGGTTTTAAAAGATAATCAAACACACCACACCTGATGGCTTGCTGGGAATAATCAAATCTTCCATAAGCAGTAAGGAGAATAACCTCTACGAAAGGGTTTTCTTTTTTTATAACCTCTGTTGCCTTCAGCCCATCCATAATTCCCATCTGAATATCCATTATCACAACATCAGGTTTTAGGGTACGGTTTAATTCAATAGCCTGGCGCCCATTAGAGGCTTCACCTACAATATTAATATCCATTCTCTTTCTAGAAAAAAGAAATTTCAAAGCTTCTCTTTCAATTTTTTCATCGTCTACAATCAACAATTTCATAATATCCCTCTTAGAACCAGAACACTGGAACGTAATCATCTTCTGAGTCTAACTTAAGAGGTATGGTTATAGAAACCTCCGTTTTATAGGGCACAGAATTTACCTGTATCCCATATTCCTCGCCAAAATAGTATTTGATACGTTTTTCAATATTTTTTAAACCTGTGCCGAAGGAACCTTTTATCTCCTGGGAAATGGAGGAATGGTTTTCGTTATAATTATTAGTAAAGCCTTTTCCATCATCCATAACCGTCAGAATGACGGTATCCTCCTTTAACCGGCCTATAATTCTAACTGTCCCCCCACCTTTAGGCTCCAAACCATGCTTGATTGCATTTTCCACCAGGGGTTGAATACAAAGAGCAGGTACTATACAACCAAGGATATTTTGGGAAATATCCAGATGAAAATCCAATTTCTCATCATAACGATGTTTTTGGATAAACAGATAATTTTTCACATACTGTATTTCATCTCGAAGCCGCACCATTTCTTTTTTTTCTATGGTATACCTCAATAATTTAGATAAAGCATAAACAACTTCTAAGGATTCAGAACTACGCTCAAGAAGAATAAGCCTGGCCACTAAATTTAAAGTATTGAATAAAAAATGAGGTTTTATCTGGTTCTCTAAACTCCTAATTTCTTGATGAGCTAAGCGGTTTTCCAACTCAATGATACGTTTATTTAACTGCTGTATTTGGTCTACTTTCTCCTTCTTTTTTGCCATGTTACACCATCCTATAGATGTGCCATGCACTTAATAATATTCGTTTAAAAGGACAACAATCCTGCAAATGTGGACACAAAAAGAAAATAAATAACACTCCTTGTAGATAATAACCCTGCAATTATATTGCAGGGTTATTATCTGTATATCCTCTATTTGGTGTTAACAACACTATCAACCAGTTCCTTACCAACTTTTTCCTGGTATTCAGTCCAAACAGCTTTCATTTTTTCCTGGAACTTGGCTTTTTCTTCAGGTGTCAGTTCAATAACCTGGAGACCGGCTTTCTTCATGGTATCTAGGAATTCGCCTTCTTTTTTATTAATTTCTACTCTCTGCCAGGCCTCAGATTCTTTGGCTGCATCTTGAATAATTTTCTGATAATCAGCCGGAATCTTGGACCATACCTTTTCACTTACTAAGACCATGATACCTGCCCATTGGTGTCCTGTCAGCGTTAAGTACTTTTGTACTTCATAATAACGAAATGAATAGACATTGCCGATAGGGTTATCCTGTCCATCCACAGTACCTTGCTGCAAAGCTGTAAAAACTTCACTAAGAGCCATGGGAGTAGCATTAGCACCTAATGCTTTAAAAGTGGCTAAATTGATGGGGCTATCCGTGACTCGCATTTTAATCCCCGAAAAATCCTCCGGTGTACGAATAGGCTTTTTGGAGTTGGTTATTTGACGAAAACCACTTTCATAGACAGCCAGAGTTCTCATGCCCTTTTCTTTACGCAAGCCTTCAAATAGTTTTTGTCCAACAGGACCGTCACAAACCTTGTAAGCATGTTCTTTATCCCGGAAAATGAAGGGGAAATAAAAGATATCGATAGGCTTATAAAATGCCGCCACGTTTGTCGTGGGAATCAGGGCCATATCAACTGTGCCTAATTGGACACCCTCAGCCAGGTCACGGGAACTGCCCAAGGTGTTATTGGGGAATATTTTTATTTCCACATTTCCCTTAGTCTTTTGAGATACTATTTCAGCAAATTTCACGGATGCTTGATGGAGAGGCTGCTTTTCATCATAGGGATGCCCTAATTTCAAGGTGATTTTAGTATTTTCCGGGGGTTTTGTTTCATTCCCCGCAGGCTTTCCACTACAGCCGGTCATGCCAACTAACAGCATACTAATTAAAACCAGAATTAAGAAGTAAGTTCCACGGGATTTTTTCATAAATCTACCTCCTTACATAATTTGGTTAGTTATCACCCTGATGTCTAAACTCTGGGAGACAACTTCACCTCCTTTTAAATAAGACCCAAATAATACTTATTTAAGTACGTTCACCAGATAGAGGCTTACAGGAGGATAATAGGTTACGATAAGCAGGTCGATAATAACCACAATGATGTAGGGCCAAATCTTAGCAATGATATCCTCTAAAGATACTTTACTTATGGTAGAAGCTACAAAGAGGTCTACACCCAGGGGAGGGGTGATCGTCCCAATACTTAAATTTACGGTCATAATAATGCCAAATAAGAGAGGATCAATACCAAAATTTATAGCCGAGGGTATGAGAATTGAGGCGAAAAGGGGGATTGCCGCCGCTGCATTCATAAAACACCCTACTATAAGTAAGAGAACATTAACCAAGAGTAAAAATATCGTGGGGCTGGATGAAACGACAGAAAGTGAAGCTGCCAGCTTTTGCGGAACCTCATTTGCTGTGATTACCCAGCCAAAAAGCCCGGCTGTATTCATAACCAGCATAACTACAGCCGTAGATAATGCTGAACGTAAGATAACCTCCGGTAACTGCTTTAGAGTTAATTCTTTGTAAACAAACATTCCGATGAACAAACCGTAAGCTGCTGCTACGGCTGCAGCCTCAGTAGGCGTAAAAATACCACCATAAATACCCCCTAAAATGATTACCGGCATTAAAAGCGCCCAGATAGCATCCTTAAAACTACTCAGGATTTCTTGGAAACCCTGCCACGGCTGCAGTTGGTACTGGTGGGTTTTACAGAGAATCCAGTTCACTAGCATCATGCTCAGACACATTAGAATACCGGGTCCGAAACCGGCGATGAAAAGGTCACCGATAGAAATACCGGCGATAACCCCATATAAAATCATGAGAATGCTGGGTGGAATGACCATGCCCGTGACACCGGCTGCAGCTACGGTAGCAGCGGTATACCCCTCGGGATACCCTTTTTCTTTCATGGAAGGAATCATCACAGAACCAATAGCGGCAACAGTGGCAGCATTTGACCCTGATAGGGCCGCAAAGAAGGCCGAAGATAATATAGAGATTCCCCCCAAACCTCCACGAAAATGTCCTACTAAGGCCCCCGCAA